>JAKAEF010000101.1 GCA_021820025.1 bacterium
TTGTTTTACACAAGAAAGGATATATATATGGTAATAGAACAACACGCAAGACAAGCATTATACAAACCAACAAGTAGAGTTTTACAGGAAGCAATTGGAGGTGCTCATCCAATTGGAGCAATGGCTTCTCCGCATGAATATGCTGTTGTAGACCACGAAGCAACCAGAACAGAAGGGGTAGAACCATCATCAGTATTGTCATATCCAGCAAGAAATTTTGGATATCTTGGTCTTGTCCCACCAAATGAAATTTTTCTAGCCCTTATGCCAGACAGACCTTCTCTGCATGCATTTGTAGGAGGTGCTCAACAAATTGCACAACATTATGGTTTTGGACAATTTGAACCAGTTTGGGGACCTGATCCTTTAGAAAGGGTTAACGGACAACCACCAATTGATGTATTTGAAGTTGCATTATCACAAATGATTCCAGATGTTGCAGCACAAATAAGAGCACATTTTCCAACAACCACACACTTTGCAGCAATTCAGCATGCAAATACCCAAGAGGGAAGAACTTTACAAGCACGACTGGGACAAGAAGGGATAGCAATGCATTCAGTTTATGGACCAAAGCCATATGAATATCCAAATTTTGGAGACAGAAGTGGCTTTTCTGATTTTGCCAGAAGACATGGACTCCCAATTCCACCAGCAGTTGTTTCACATACTCGTGAAGAAATGGTAACTGCCTACCAACAAGTAGCCGAACAAACAGGCAATCCTTTAATATTTATGAAACTTGCCGGATCGGGTGGAGGGTATGGTGTGCAAGCAGTTGAAAACGCAGCACAAGTAGAAACAACCTACCAACAATGGGATGGTTATCATATGTTTGGTCCAATAAATGAAGGAGGGCAACCAATTCCCGTTGAATTTCAAGGTGCAATTCCTGCAATTGTAGATATTTGTTCTTTTCAGTATTCTCATGGATATATAACAACTCCACAAAGAAGAGAAGCAAGAGGAACTGGTCCTGCTTTTACCAGACAGATGATTCATGGAACAGATTGGGTTGGAAATGGTTATGGAGTTGAGCTACATATTCCACCAGAACATAGAGCAGATGCAGAAAGAGTAATTGCAGAATTTCAAGCTCGATTTATGGATGCAGCAGAACAAGAAATGGGAGCAACTGCATGGAAACAAGCAACAGGTGGAATTGATTTTGCACTTGTTGACCTACAAACCATAATAGAAACACAAGGGATAGATGCTGCAAGAAATCTTATGAATGACATGTGGGAAATTGTCTATGACGAAAAAAGAGGACAATTAACTTCAAAATACGCACCTGTTATTATAGAACACAACGGACTTCGAGAATCAGATGCAAAACAAGCAACCGTTATGGCAGAAGCACTTGGGTTAGTTGAAGAAGGCATTCCATTTGCAGCAACAAAAGTTATGGGAATTGCTGCAGATTTACCAACTGTTTGGCAGTTTATGGTAGAACATGGTCTGGAATATAATCCAGAAACAGGAGAAGGCATGGTACCTATTGCATGGATTTATGATCCAGAAGCAAAAATTTTCTATGCAAATATTCTTGTTGCATCAAGAAACGCAGATACGCAAGAAGATTTACTAGAAGTTAGAACAAGAATTATAAAGCAGCTTGAAGAAGCAGGACTCGTAACCAAAGCAGCAGAACAGGTAGAATAAACATATGTTAAAAGTATTGGTTCCAATGGAAATTCATCAAGACAATCCACTTATTGGCATTCATGGTGCACGACCAACCTATATAGAAAAATTAATTAAAAATAATCTTATGCCAATTTTTATTTCTCCTCTTTCGACTCAAAAAATGATTAATGAAGCATATAACATGACAAGCGGAGTTTATTTTATTGGTGGAGAAGATTGGAATCCTGCTTTATATGGTCAAAAAAAACATCCTAAAACATTTGTTGGAGAACCAGAAAGAGACAAAATTGAATTACCAATTTTGAAAAGAGCATTAAAAGACAAAAAACCCTTTTTAGGTTTGTGTCGAGGAAGCCAAGGGTTAGCCATTGCAACTGGAGGAACGCTTATGCAACATGTTCCAGATGCATTTCCAACAGAAAACCATAATCCCAATAAAACTTACGATGATTTACTTACAAGTGCACGACATGACATTCTTATTGACCCAACAAGCAAAGCATATAAAATAATGAAAATTAAAAAAACAAAAGTAAACTCTTATCATCATCAAGCTGTTGATACAGTAGGGAACACTCTTAGAGTTGCGGCAAAATCACCGGCAGGGGTAACAGAAATTATAGAACATATTGATCCAAATTACTTTTGTATGGGCTTTGAATGTCATCCAGAAGCAGATAAAAACGGACCATTTGAGAAAATATTTGCAGAATTTGCAAAAGAAATTAAAAAATATGCGAAATTTAAGAAAACTATTTGACAAAAGGAACAAAAGTCTTTATACTTTAATCCCAGAACCAGCTGGGATTTTTTATGCCTAAAGATAATTCTGGAATACAAAAAATAAACGGAAATTTTAAAGGAAAGGACATTGTTTCCCTCGATCAATTTTCTTCAAAAGATATAGATATTGTTCTTAAGGTCACCAAGAAAATGAAGACTATTGCAGTCAATGCAAAGCCTTCCAGGATTTTAGCGGGTAACATAGTTACCCTTATTTTTTATGAACCCAGTAGTAGAACCTTTGGATCTTTTGCAGCAGCAGTAAAACAGCTAGGCGGTCAAACTATAGAAATTCAAGACCCGCAACATTTTTCTAGTGTTTCTAAGGGAGAAACCCTTGAAGACACTATGCGGGTGTTTGAAGCATATTCCGATGCAATTGTCATTAGACACCCGGTAAAAGGAACAGCAGAAGCTGCAGCAAATGCAGCTTTTTTTGTACCAATTGTAAACGCAGGAGACGGCATTGGAGAACATCCAACACAAGCACTTTTAGACCTTGCAACTATTTTTGAAAAGCATAAACGCTTAAACAATTTAACCGGCGTCATGGCCGGTGATTTATTAAATGGCCGAACAATTCATTCACTTATTCGTGCTTTAGCTTTATACAAAGGAACAACGTTATATTTACTTTCTCCAAAAGAATTAAAATTAACAAGAGAAGACTATAACAATTTTACTAGTAGGGGAATAAAACTTATAGAAATAGAAAACGAGACACAACTTCCAAAAAATGCAGACTTCTGGTATTGGACACGCGTACAAAAAGAACGATTTAGTTCTTTAGAGGAATACGAAAAAGTTAAAAACAAATTTATTGTTACACCAGAACTTATGAAAACCTATGCAGGCAAAAATACAATCCTTATGCATCCGCTTCCAAGAGTAGGAGAAATTTTACCAGAAATAGATAATGACCCTAGAGCAATGTATTTACGTTCAGAAGTGCGAAACGGCATGTACGTTCGCATGGCACTCCTTGCTCTCATACTCGGAAAAGTATAAAAAGGGTTTTTGTGCACGGAACGTCCTACAACCGTTTAAGGAAAGGGATTTTTGAAAGGTATATGACTAAGCAGCTAGTTTTAATAAATAACAAGATTGTATTAGAAGGAAAGCCATTTGGATATCAACATTCAGTGGCTGGAGAAGTTGTTTTTGCAACCGGAATGACAGGGTATCCACAAGCATTTACCGATCCATCTTTTGCCGGACAAATTTTGGTATTAACATATCCGTTAATTGGCAACTATGGTGTACCAAATGCAAA
>JAKAEF010000102.1 GCA_021820025.1 bacterium
CTTGTACAGTCCCATCGCCAAAGTTAAAGGTTACTTTATTTATTGTTGAATTTGTACTACTTCCAGTAACAGTAAATATTGAAGATAATGGAGCAGATGCAGTACTTGTATTGTCTGCCGATAACGAATTACATGCTGGTCCAGCTGCGCTACTAGTTGGGGAAGTGCCACCGCCCCCACTACCAGATGTTGGAGCTGGTGTATCGGTTGGAGTTCCACCTCCACTACCAGATGTTGGAGCTGGTGTATCGGTTGGAGTTGGTCCAACTATTTGAATAGTTGTAGGAGGGGAAGAGCTTAAGACATTTTCGCTTGGTTGGTCAGATGTTGCCAACGATAATACTTGTGTACCAGCAGAGAAAGAAACAGTAACAGAACCGCTTGGAGGGGCAGCAATAGGATTAAAAGAAATACTGGCAATAGTTGTTTGAGCTCCTTGCAAAGGCAAACCGCTTTGTGGATTAATACCCATAGAAATAGTCATATTACAGGTATTACCCGTGCATTTATTGCTTGTTTCATCATACGTTGGGCCATCGAGTGTCACGGTAAATTGGTTACTGTATTGGTTAGACCCAACTTGAATAAAACCACCGCCATTTGCAACAGATAAATACGCTGGATTGTAGCTAATAACCATTTTGACAAAAGAAATTTGATTTTGTCCGGGGTCTAAGAGAATATCTAAATTAAATTTTTGTCCAACTGTTACGGGACCATTTAATGTTGAAAAAGAAAGCGTGCTGGATTTTTGTGCTCTTGTTCTAACTTTTTGCTGTGTAGATAAAAGTCCTAGTGTAAGAGGAATTGCAAGAAGGAGTGCTACAGTAAATCCAAGAAGTAGAATTTTTTTATTCATCGCTAAAATAGTACTTTTCCAGTACGTACTTCTATGCTAGAGGAGTCAATATGGCGTGTCAAGCACTGTATATATAGACAAAAAATTCTATAGGGTATTGACAACAAATTCATATGTTTGGTATAAATTTAGCAGTCTTATTAATCGAGTGATTCTAAATCGTTCCTGTCCGCAGTAATAAAGTTTATGAAGGTAACACCATTATTTGACAATGTATTAATTGAACCAGTGGAAGCAGAACAAAAAACTGCGAGTGGAATTATTTTGCCAGATAGTGCAAAAGAAAAACCACAAATGGGTATTGTAAAAGCAGTTGGCAAAGGAAAAACAGGACCAAAGGGCGATGTTACCCCAATGGTAGTAAAAGTCGGAGACAAAGTAATGTATAAAAAATGGGGAGGAAATGAAGTTAAAGTTGAAGGAAAAGAATGGACACTTGTTTCTCAAGAAGATATTTTAGCAATAATTGAATAAAAATTATGGCAAAACAAATTAAATACGGATCAGACGCACGACAAAAATTAATTTCTGGTGTTAACCAGTTAGCAAATGCAGTTGTTACAACTCTTGGTCCAAAGGGTAGAAATGTTGCCTTAGACAAAAAATGGGGCGGACCAAATGTTATCCACGACGGTGTAACAGTTGCAAAAGAAATAGATTTACCAGATCCATTTGAAAACATGGGTGCACAAATGGTAAAAGAAGCAGCTTCTAAAACTAACGATGTTGCCGGAGACGGAACAACTACAGCAACAGCGTTAGCGCAAGCAATTATTAACATTGGTTTTAAAAATGTAACAGCAGGAGCAAATCCAATGTTAATTCAAGCTGGAATGGAAAAAGCAGTAGCAGCAGTAGTTAACGAAATTAAAAAAATGAGTAAGCCTGTAAAGGCTGGAGATGTTGCAAAAGTTGCAACTATTTCTGCACAAAACGAACAAATAGGAAAAGAAATTGCCTCAGCATTAGAAAAAGTTGGTAAAGATGGCGTTGTAACAGTAGAAGAAGGAAAAGGTTTAGAGCTATACACAGAATACAAAGAAGGAATGGAATTTGACAAAGGTTATGCATCTCCATATTTTGTAACTAATGCAGACCGAATGGAAGCAGAAATTGAAGATCCATTTATTTTAATAACCGACAAGAAAATTAGTAGTCTTCAAGAAATGTTACCTTTCTTAGAAAATTTAATTAAAGTTTCCAGAAATTTGGTAATTATTGCAGATGATATAGAAGGCGAAGCATTAGCAACATTAGTCTTAAATAAATTAAAAGGCACATTTAATGCATTGGCAATAAAAGCTCCAGGATTTGGCGACAGAAGAAAAGAAATGTTAGAAGATATAGCAATTCTAACGGGTGGAACAGTTATTTCAGAAGATACTGGACGCAAATTAGATTCTATTACCTTAGAAGATTGTGGACGAGCAGACAAAGTATGGGCAGACAAAGAAAATACTCGAATTGTTGGTGGAAAAGGTGACGCAAAAGCACTTAAGGCAAGAATTGCACAAATTAGAGGGGCAATTGAAAAAACAACTTCAGATTTTGACCGTGAAAAACTCCAAGAACGATTGGCAAAACTCTCAGGTGGAGTTGCAGTTATTAATGTAGGAGCAGCAACAGAAATAGAAATGAAAGACAAAAAAGAAAGAGTAAATGATGCTGTTGCAGCAACAAAAGCAGCATTAGAAGAAGGAATTGTTTCTGGTGGAGGAGTTGCACTTTTGAAAGCTAGAAAAGTATTAGAAACACTTAAAAAATCTTTGAATGATGATGAAAAAGTTGGTGCAGAAATTTTATGGAAAGCATTGGCAGAACCAATTAAGGGCATTGTTAAAAATGCAGGAGTAGATGAGGGTTGGGTTGTAAAAAGTGTAGAAGAATACAAAGGCACAGAAGACAATTATGGATACAATGTTATGACAAATTCTTTTGGTGACATGGTAAAAGCAGGAGTTATTGATCCAGCAAAAGTTACCCGCAGTGCTGTAGAAAACGCAGCAAGTGTTGGCATGATGGTATTAACAACTGAGGCATTAATTACAGATATTCCAGAAGAGAAAAAAGAACCAGCAATGCCAGCCGGAGGAATGGGCGGCATGGGTGGAATGTATTAAAACGTTAAAACGTATTCTGTCCTTATAACCGCGGAGAGCGGTTTTTTGTTATTTAAGAGTATTTTTGCAAAAGGGTTAATGTGGCGTATTCGGGTCTGCTAATTTTTGCTTTTTCTCTATCAAAATTTGCATAGGATTTTTCAAAATGGGGAATTAAAATATTTTTTTGGTATGTTTCTATAATTACTGGATGAATATAATACTTTCTGCAAACAGTTGTAGTGTTTCGTAAATTACTTGCTGCTTTTTTGACTGCTGTAGCAATATTTTTTTTCAGTTGCGTTGCATTTTCTGCAGGTCCTAAACGATGCAATGTTTCTGCAGATAAAACTGTTGCGCCCCAGGTTCTAAAATCTTTTGCAGTTATATCTTCGCCAGTTACTATTTTTAAATATTGGTTAACATCTGCACTATCTACTGTATGCTTACTGCCATCATCATTTACATATTGAAAAATTTCATATCCAGGTAATTCAATGCATTCTTTAATTATTTTTGCAATTTTTGGGTGAGATACACTTACTGTATGTTCTATGCCGCTTTTGCCTTTAAATTCAAATGTTACTTCTTTGCCTCTTACTTTTACATGTTTGTTTCTTAGTGTTGTTAGTCCAAAAGAATTATTTTCTTTTGCATATTCTTCATTTCCAATTCTTATAAATGTATGCTCTAATAGCCAATT
>JAKAEF010000103.1 GCA_021820025.1 bacterium
TTAACATTCTCCCGATCTGCATTACTATCTTTAATCATTGGAATCCTGACTTTTGTCTTTTTACAGAAAAAATATAGAAAAATTGCTGCTATTGCATTACTGTTCTTTTTTATTGGTATTGGGATAATCCTACTTAATTATAAGGCAACAGAAGGAACAAAACTTTTTAGAATTGCATCAAGTGAAGCACGGATTACTTCTGCAATGGACGCCCTGACAATAATAAGTAAAAACCCAATTCTTGGCATTGGCTTTGACGCATATCGCTATGCACAACTTAAATTTGGTACAGCTACCGGCCCTAACTGGCAAGCGAGCCATTCCGGTGCAGGAACAGACAATAGCTTTTTATTTGTTTTAGCAACAACAGGAATTATTGGATTTATTTTTTATTTAAATATTTTAACTAGAATTTTTGCAATTTGCAGACTGTATCTAAAGAAAAGTCCATTTGTTATTGTTGTCATTGCTTCTTTTTGTGCAATCATAGTTGATAGCTTTTTTATAAATAGCCTTTTTTACCCATTTATTCTTGTATGGCTTGTTAGTCTTTTGGGGATTATTGAGAATAATGAACAGTAATTACTTTTTCAGCTTTATTTCCTGCAACATCTGAGGCAACTACATCTATTTTATTATCACCGTTTTGCAAAGAAAGTGTATATGAATAATTACCGGTATCATCGGTTACCGCCCAAAAACCATTTACTGTAACACGAATATTGGGATCTGTTTTCCCTTTAACAGTAACTGTTTTCTGATTTCCTGAAAAGCTTTGATTGTCTGATGGTTGATCTATAGAAAGTGCTGGAACATTTGTTGCATAGGTTATGGAAATAGGGTCAGACAGTGCACTTTCTGAATTACCATTTTTTGCTTTTGCAGCGAGTTCATTTCCTCCTTGAGTTAAGCTGACATCTTTAAAGGTAAATGATCCATCACTTTGCGTTTTTACCTCATCAACTGCAACATTATTTACATACAATTTTACAGATTCATTGGCTGCTGCATTCCCGCTAATATTGATTGTGGCGCTATTGGTTGCAGTAAGTGTTGTATCTAAAATTGGAGGAGCAACAAATTGGCTGTTTGCCGATTGTGAAGAAGATGAATTACTTTTTACCCCCGCAATAAACAAACTAAAATTAACAAGCAGAGGAACTCCAAAACGAAGAAGCAAAATGAGAATTAAGATAGTTCCTGCAATGGTTAAGATAAAGCGCTGTTTTGATTTTCTTTCTAGATTTCTATTAAGCCTGGATTCCATAGGTTTATTATATACTATTTTCTTTAAATTCCCAGGGGTTATGAGCCGGAGGAGGGATTCGAACCCTCGGCTTGCTCTTTACGAAAGAGCTACTCTACCCCTGAGTTACTCCGGCGTACAGACATTTTAAGAAATAAACAAGATTAAAGCAAATTTCATTCTTCTTTTTAAAGCTGTTTTTTGGTAAAATATACCTATAGTATGAAAACTATTTGGGACAAATTAGAAAAACCAATTTTTATTTTAGCGCCAATGGAAGATGTAACCGATACAGTCTTTCGGAGGATAATTTCAAGTTGCGGTAGGCCTAATTTATATTTTACTGAATTTACTAACGTAGACGGTCTGGCATCAAAAGGGGATAAAGTTGTTTCACAACGCATCCTGTACACAAAAGAGGAAAAACCGCTTATTGCTCAGATTTGGGGCATGAAACCAGAAAACTATTTTAAAGCAGCACAAAGACTTGTAGACATGGGTTATGATGGAATAGACATAAACATGGGTTGTCCACAAAGAACCGTTACAAGACATGGTGCATGCTCTGCTTTAATAAAAAACCATTCATTGGCAAAAGAAATTATTCAGGCGACAAAAGAAGGTGCTAAGGGCTTACCGGTAAGTGTTAAAACAAGAATTGGATTTAATAAAATTGTTCTTGATGAATGGATTGGATTTTTACTTGATCAAGACTTACCCGCTCTAACTATTCATGGCCGAACAGCTGCAGAAATGAGTAAAGTTCCAGCTCACTGGGACGAAATTGGAAAAGCAGTAGAGATTAGAAATGCTAAAAAGCTAAAAACATTGATTATTGGTAACGGAGATGTAAAAAGCTTAAACGAAGCTAAAGAGAAAGCAAAACAGTATAAATTAGATGGCATTATGATTGGACGCGGAATTTTTGAAAACCCATGGCTGTTTCATCCTAAAACTGCTATTGAAACAATAACAGTAAAAGACAGAATTGAACTTTTAAAAAATCATGTAGATTTATATGTACAAACATGGGGTAAAAATAAAAATTTTCAAATTTTAAAAAAATATTTTAAGATATATATTGCGAATTTTGAAGGAGCACATGAACTGAGAACTCAACTTATGGAAACAACAAATCAAGAAGAAGTTGACAAAATTTTACAACAATATGAATCAAAAATTAAATAGGCCTTTTTGATTCACATTATCCTCTTTTCTAAAAATCAATCTTTAGCAATATATACCTTTTAAGTGCTAATTCTATGGAAAAGACAAATTCCTGACAATATTATGAAATTCTTTTACGCAGCTTGCTTGGTAAGTTGCAGCACATATTCATTAGCAAATGGAGAACTTTCTCGGCCTTGTCTGTCCAACCTTTTTACATCAAATCCTTGATATAATCCTTCTTCGGAAACTATTTGCCTGCCATGACTTTGTACCGCTCCCAATGCAACAACAGCATCAACTACAAAACCAGCCAATGCTGCTTTATGATTTCCAGTATAAACACTTTGATTATCTTCTCCTCCCATATACATATAAAATCTTCCACCTGGTTTTAAGAGTCTTTTTATTTGTTCATAATACTGCTGCAATTCACTTTGGGAAATATAGGGATTAACTCCATGACTAATAATAACATCATACGATTCTGCTTGTAATTCATGTAATTGAGCACTTGAAAATGTATATGAATTAATCACAAGTGATTCTCCAGTTGCTTCTCGTTGCTCTTTTACTCTTGCTACTTTTGCCTGAGCTACCGCTAGCATTGCTGGAACAGGTTCCACTAAATCGAGCACGAAAACATGAGGGGCTAAAACTAACGAACTATTTCCTGTACCGGCACCAATATCTAATCCTCTTTCTACCACTTGCGGTTCTGTTTGCTGTAAAACATCTCCTAAATAGGACAATCCTTCTCTATGCTGAGGACCAAATAATGCATCGTAATAAACAGCAGAACTCCCCGGAATAGGGTGAGCAAGAAGCATATATGCATGAAACACATCTGGTTGTGCAATTATTTGATTTCCAAGTTTTACTAAATCTTGGACAGAGAGAGCTGCAAAATTATCTCTTGGAAGTCTTTCTCTTTCTGCTTTTCTTGATGCGGTATAGATAGAAGTTTGTAATCTACTTTTGTCTGATTCTCCTAAAGGCATGCTGTATTATATACATAATTATTTATTTAATAAAAGGAGAAAATAGCAACTGATAAATAGTTATATTTGATTAATAGGAAAATTAAGGAGTTACACTACTTCTTTAAGAACAAAACGAAATTTTTCTCCTTTTATAATAATTGCTCCTGTTGGAGGCAAAACAATATATTTTGTTAATTCTAATGGATTTGCATGACTATCTAACACTTCCCCACCAAACGCTCTCGCAGCAACTACTGCCG
>JAKAEF010000104.1 GCA_021820025.1 bacterium
GAAGCATTGCAAGTTTTAAGTTTGGAAAAACAATATGCTTTAATCTTTCAAATTCCACTTTTGCCGCTTTTACGGTTGTCATATTTTCCGATTCCTCAATAAACGGGCAAATAATAAATGCCTGGTCGCCTTGTATAATTTTTTCTTCTATCCATTTGTATCCTGCTTCTCTTTTTGCATTTGGAACAAGCCATGTTTTTATTGTTTTTCTGCCCTTTGGCATTTCATCTAAAACAGATAAATCTAATTCTCCATAAAGAGTTAATGCAACAGTTCTTGGAATAGGTGTTGCAGTCATGGTGAGTACATGAGGATTATTCCCTTTGCCTCGTAAAATTGCCCGTTGTTCTACTCCAAAACGTTGTTGCTCATCTATTGCCACAAAACCTAATTTTTTAAATACAATTTTTTCAGACAACACAGCATGAGTTCCAATTAAAACATGAAAATTATCAATTTTTTCTTTTTTACTTCCAGTTGCTAATGCAACTTCTACACCTAATGGTTCAAGTAATCGTTTAATTGTTTCGTAGTGTTGGCCCGCTAAAATTTCTGTTGGTGCTATTAAAACAGATTGAAATCTGTTTAAAAAAGCCAAATAAATTCCTGCTGCTGCTACCACTGTTTTTCCGCTTCCTACGTCTCCTTGTAATAATCTATTCATAGGAGTGGGTTTTTCCATATCTTCAAAAATTTGGTGAATTGCTTTTTGCTGTGCTCCTGTTAGTGCAAACGGTAATTTTTCCCAAAAGTTTTGAATTTCTTTCTGGAATTTTTCTAGAGAAAAAGCTGTTGCTATTCGAGTTTTTTGCCATTCTTGCCTTTTTTTCTCAGCTGCTAATTGGAGTAAAAATACTTCATCAAATGCAAGTCTTTGTCTCGCCTTATAAGCGCTTGGTAAATCTTTTGGAAAATGAATTTGTTCAAAAGCCTCAATGATTCCTATTAATTTTTCTCTCTCTAAAATTGAGTATGGTATATACTCATGCATATTTTTTACAAATTCGTAAATTATTTTATATGTCTGACGCCTTAACCATTTAGAGCTAACTCCTTTTGTTTCTGGATATACCGGTACCAATCGTCCGGTATGAAGAGTTTGAGTACTATTTGCATACAAAATTTCATATTCGGGTGAAATCATAACAAGCTTGCCTTTATTCTCTTCTACTCTTCCAGAAAGCGAAATGTTGTCTCCCATATGAATCATTTTTGTTAAATAGAGTTGGTTAAACCACAAAATATCCATAATTCCTGTCTTATCCTGTACTTTTCCTTCTTGAAGTTTTTTATGATTGCGGGTAAAGACATTTCGTATTTGTACTACTTCTCCTTGAATAGTGACTGTTTCTCCAGCTTGCACTTTTTCTATTGGAGAAATTAAGGAGAAATCTTCATAACGAGAAGGAATGTGGTACAAAAAATCCTCAAAGGTTTCTATGTTTAGCTTTTGTAGGCGGCCAGCATACATTTTGAGTGCTCGTCCGGCATCTTTAACCGATTGTTGTACATTCATTATTGATTAATTGTAAGATATGGAAGAATTGTTGCAGCAATAAGTGCTAATGTTGAAATAATAACAATTACTTTCCAAATCCATTGATGTTTTCTAAAAATCTCCATAAAAGCAATTTAGTGCCAGAAGGCGCGTCTTCCTGTAAAGACCATTATAATATCATTTTTATCTGCTTCTGTAATTGATGCAGCATCATTAATACTTCCACCTTGTTGAACAATTGCAGCAATTCCCTTTTTAGCCGCTGCCTCAACTGAGTCAGCAAACGGGAAAAAACTATCAGATGCCATAATTCCGTTTTTTGCCAAATCCCCTGCTTGTTCTAGAGCAATTTTTGTAGATCTAACTCGAGATGTTTGTCCAGAACCAATTCCGCGGGTCATTGGTAAGTTTTCATCTACAATAATTACAGAGTTTGATTTAATTCTAGAGATAAATTTCCAGGCAGTTCTCATTTGCTGCATTTGTTTTTCTGTTGGTTGTTTTTTTGTTACTACTTTCCAATCTTTAAAGTTTTCTTCAATATCTATATCTGCTGTTTGCCAAATAAATCCACCATCTATCCATTTAATATTGTATGGATCAAGTGCTTGTGGGATTTCTCCAAATGTATAAATTCCCATGGTTTTTCGTACTTTTTGTAAAAACTCTAATGCATCGGTGTCAATTGCTGGAACACCAACAATATCTATATTTCCCCGTCTTTCGTCTTTAAATTCTCCGATTGCTCTTGCACAAGCCAAATCCATTGGTCTATTTAATACAATAATTCCACCAAATGCAGATTCTGGATCTGCTTCTATTGCCCGTTTTAGTGCTTGCTCAGCTGTACTTCCTAAGGCAACCCCAGATGGGCTATTATGCTTAATAACAGCAGCAGCTGGTTCTGTAAACAATCTTACTGACTCAAGTCCTGCATTTATATCTGTTACATTAATTAATGATAATTCTCTTCCCCATTTTTTCTCCAAATGCTGTAAAGAGGCATTAAATCCTGGTCTTACATAGACTGCTCCTTGTTGGTGAGGGTTTTCACCATATCGCAAATCTACCAATTTTCTTCCTGGAATGGTAATTTCTTGTGGGAATTCTCCTGGTTCTCGTAAGTAATTTGCAATTTGGCTGTCATAAAAAGTTAAGTGATTAAATGCTTTTGCAGCTAATTGTTTTCTAAAATCCGGAGTTATAATATTATTTCTCAACTCATCTAAAACTCTTTGGTAATCGATTGGATTTACTACAACTAACACATTTTTATGATTTTTAGCTGCTGCTCTAACCATAGTTGGACCGCCAACATCTATATTTTCAACTACTTCTTCAAAAGAAGCACCTTTGGCGAGTGTTTGTTCAAAAGGGTATAAATTACAGACAACAATATCTATTGGCTTAATATCTAATTTTTCTGCTTCTTTGACATGTTGGGGGTTAGTTCTATCAAACAAAATACCAGATTCGATTTGAAAACTAATTGTTTTCATTCTTCCGTCAAAACTTTCAGGGTTTCCTGTAATTTCTTGAATTGGAACAAAAGGAATTTTTTGTTCTTCTAAAGCTTTAGCAGTTCCACCGGTTGAAATAATAGTAAAACCTTGTTCTACCAATCCTTTGGCAAAGGTAATAATGCCGGTTTTGTCATAAACACTTAGTAATGCGTATTTTTTCATATATTAAGCAACAGTTACTTCTACAAATTTTCTTTTCCCAACCTTTATAACTGTGTTATCTTTTATTGCAATCTCTCCAGTTGCGTCTGTAATTTTTTGATTGTCTATTTCTACTCCTCCTTGTTCTATAAGTCTTCTCGCATCAGATCTGCTTGTTGCAAGATTTGTCTTTAATAATAAATCAATATAAGAAATAAGTCCATTTTCTAAAGTTAAGCTAACTGTTGGAATAGTATCCGGCATGTCTTTTTTTTGAACAACTTTTTCGAAATAACTTTGTGCTTCTTGTGCCTGTGTCTCGCTATGTAATTCAGTAACCAAATGAAAAGCTAATTCTTTTTTCATTTGCATTGGGTTTGCGCCACTATTTAATTGCTTTGCAATTTCTTCCACTTTGCTAA
>JAKAEF010000105.1 GCA_021820025.1 bacterium
GATCTAATGTCTGTAGTATGTTTTTGTTGAAGATTTTGTTCCTGTTAATTTAACATTTTTTGCATTAATAACAACGACATAATCTCCACAATCAAGATTTTTTACAAAATATGGTTTTGATTTTCCCATTAATAATTTTGCAATTTCTACAGAAATTCTTCCTAAGACCATTCCTTTTGCATCAATTAAATGCCAAGTTCTTTTAATGTCCTGTGCTTTTGTTGCTGTTGTCATTTGTGCATTTTTCATAGATTATTTTTTACTTTCTTTCTTTTTTGTTTCTTTTTTTGCTACTTTTTTTGTCTCTTTTTTTTCTTTTGAAACTGGTGCTGTTGCTTCTACTGTCTCTGTTTTTTCTGCTGATTTATTTTCTGTTTTTGGTGTTGCTGCAACTGGTTCTTTTTTAACTACCCACTCAATGATAACCATTTTTGCATTGTCTCTTAATCTATTTCCCAATTTTATAATTCTTGTGTATCCGCCTGGTCTTTGTGCAAACCTTGGAGCAATATCTGTCATGAATTTATTTAAAATTTCTGGTGCAAAATATCTTTGTAATTGTCTTTTTGCATCTGGATTTTTATTTGCTTTGGTAACTAATTTTTCAATTTGTCCTTTTATTGCTTTTGCTTTTGGTTCTGTTGTTTGGATACTTTCGTGCATTACCAATTCTTCCATAAGACTTTTAAATAAAGCCTTTCTTTCGTTTGTATCCCGTTGTAATTGTCTTCCAAAAATTTGTTTCCTCATAATATTATAAAAGCGCCCATCCGGCAACCTTCACATCTTATTTTTTGGTGATAAAATTGCGCGTGTGGTCGCTTAGACTGTTAATGAAATACCTTTTTCTCGAAGTTTTTCTTCAATTACTGCAATTGATTTTGCACCCATGTTTCTCATGGATACTAAATCTTTTCTTGGTGTTCCCAAAAGTTGTCCTACTGTTTCAATTCCACCATTTCTTAAACTGTTATAAATTCTGGTTGGTAAATCTAATTCATCAACTGTTAATTTTAACAAATCATCTGATACTGCTGGACTTATTACAACACCTTCTGTTGGAGCTGCAACTTTTGGTTCAAAAATTTGAGTAAAGTATGATGCTAAGATTTTTGCTGTTTCATCCATTGCTTCTTTTGGAGAAACTGATCCGTTTGTCCAGATTTCAAGAGTTAATTCATCCATGTCTGTTCTTCGACCTACACGAGTTGCTGCAACTGTGTAATTTACTCTTTGGATTGGAGTAAAGATTGCATCTGTTGGAATTTCGCCTAATTCTCCAACTGGTCTTTCTTCTGCTAATGAATATCCGTATCCTTCTTCTACTGTCATTTCTACTTCTAATTTTTTATCAGAAAGAGATCCTAAGTAGTGATCTTTGTTAACTACTTCTACGCCATCTGATGCTTCTACATCTGCGCCTGTGATTTCTTTTGGACCTTTTACTGAGATAGTTAATGTTCCTGATTTTTTACTGCCTGTTAATTTTACTGAAAGACCTTTTAAGTTAAGAAGGAAGTCGACAATATTTTCTTTAAGACCTGGGAGAGCTGAGAATCTATGTTTTACACCATTAATCTTTACAGATGTAATTGCTGCACCTGGAATAGATGTCAAAAGAATTCGTCGCATTGCATGACCCAAGGTATATCCATATCCTGGTTCAAGTGGACTTATGACAAACTTGGCGTAGTCGCCTGTATTTGTAATTTCTTTAACTGTAAAAATCGGATCAATCATAAAACGTATTATACCATTATCTTGAATAGTATTCAACAATCAAATTTGTATCAAATGGAACCTCAACATCTGCTCTTTTTGGCATTCTTGCAAGTTTTCCTACTATTCCTTTTTTCTCTAAGAATGGCAAAATTACTTTTTCTTCTTCCAAAAGTTTTATAACTTGTGGATTTTTTTGCATTTTTGCTGAAAGAGCAATAACATCGTTTTCTTTTACTGCATATGATGGGATATTTAACTTTTTTCCATTTACGGTAATATGTCCATGAGAAACTAATTGTCGTGCCATAAATCTGGTTTTTGCAAAACCTAATCTGTAGACAACATTATCAAGTCGTGTTTCAAGCGCTGCAATAATAAGTTCTCCTGTATCACCTTTTTTAGCAGATACTGTATGAACCATATTTTTAAATTGTTTTTCTAAAACTTGATACATTGTTTTTGCTTTTTGTTTTTCTTTAAGTTGTACACCGAATTCTGAAAGTTTTCTTTTTCTTTTTGCACCATGAACTCCAGGAGTAATATTTAATCTTCTCTGCAAAGATGCAGATGTTTTATCAATTAAATTGACTCCTGCTTTTCGTGCTAATCTATGTTTTGGTCCGGTATATTTTGCCATATATTTTTATACTCTTCTCTTTTTCTTTGCCCTAGGCCCATTGTGTGGGATAGGTGTTACATCAGAAATACTACTAATAGATAATCCTGCTGTTTTTACTGCTCTGAGTGCTGAGTCTCTACCAGATCCTGGTCCTTTAATAAATACATCAACTTGTTTTAATCCTGATGGAACAACTTTCTTTGCTGCTTCTTCTACTGCCAAACCTGCTGCATAAGGAGTTGATTTTCTTGCACCTTTAAATCCAGATGCACCAGATGAACTCCATGAAATTGTTTCACCTTTATCATTGGTAATAGTAACTAATGTGTTGTTGAATGTTGCGGTAATATAAATTTTTCCTTTTGGAGTAATTGTTGCTCCAACTTTTTTCTTTTTTGCTACTGGTTTTGTTGTTTTTACATCTGCCATATATTTTATTTAGCTTTTGTTGCTGCTGCCTCCATCTTTGCTGCTACTTCTTTTTTAATAGCTCCAATTGTCATTCTCTTTCCTCGTTTTGTACGTGCATTACTTCGTGTTCTTTGTCCTCTTGCTGGCAAGTTTCGAGCATGTCTCATTCCTCTATAAGAACCTGAGTCTCGAAGTCTTTTAATGTTTGCATATATTTCTGCTCTCAAATCTCCTTCAAGTTTTATCGTTGATACTACATCTAAAATTCTTTTTTGTTCGTCTTCTGATAAGTCTTTTACTCTTTTTGTTGCATCAACTTGTGCTTTTTCTAAAATACCTTTGACATTACTTCGACCTACGCCATAGAGGTAGGTTAAAGAAATATCTACTCGTTTTTCATCTGGTATAGTTACACCTGAAATTCTCATAATTAGCCTTGTCGTTGCTTGTGTCGAGGATTCTCGCACACAACTCGCAAAACTCCTTTTCTTTTAATTAATTTGCATTTTGCACATCTTGGTTTAACACTTGCTTGTACTTTCATAGTCTATAAGTTATCCTTCCTCGGGTTTTATCATATGGCGTTACTTCTACTCGTACTTTGTCTCCTGGGAGAATCTTTACATAATTGATTCTCATTTTACCTGACAACGTACAAAGGACAACTGACCCATCTGGCAGTTGTACTCGGAATAACGTATTTGGGAGTGATTCTAAAACGACTCCCTCTAATTCAATTGAACCTTGATGCGCCATTTAAAAACCTTTGTGAGTATTTATTATAGCAAATACTCATTCA
>JAKAEF010000106.1 GCA_021820025.1 bacterium
ACTCTTGTTCATGCAAGAGTATTAGGTGTTTTTAATTTTGAAGACGACGGAGAAATGGATTATAAACTCGTTTGTGTCCCAGCAGATGACAGAAATACAGGAGATGCAATAAAAACGCTTGATGACATATCACCAAGATGGAAACAAAAAATAGAATTTCATTTTGCCCATTACAAAGATCTTAAAAAACCGGGTACAACAAAAGTTTTGGGATGGGGAGATATTGAAGAAGCAAAAAAAGTCTTTCATGAATGTGTAGAACGCTTTCAAAAAGAAGGATTCCCCAATAAATAAACTCATATGGCAGATATAGGCAAATTACAAAAAGCTGAAATTACTGGTGAAATGAAACGGGCGTATTTAGATTACGCTATGTCTGTTATTGTCCAACGTGCACTCCCAGATGTAAGAGACGGTCTTAAACCAGTCCACAGAAGAATTTTGTATGCGATGCATGAATTAGGTCTAGAACATAGTGCAAAATACAAAAAAAGTGCAACCGTTGTTGGAGAAGTTATGGGTAAATACCATCCTCATGGAGATATGCCTATTTATGATGCATTGGTTCGTTTAGCACAAGATTTTTCCATGAGGTATCCACTTGTTGATGGTCAAGGAAACTTTGGTTCTCTTGATGGGGATCCACCAGCTGCTATGCGTTACACCGAAGCCAGAATGGCAGCAATAACCAGTGAAATGCTCTATGACATGGAAAAAGAGACAGTTGATACCATTACCAACTTTGATTCAACCAGACAAGAACCAGTATATCTTCCAGCAAAATTACCAAATCTGTTACTTATGGGAGCAGAAGGTATTGCAGTTGGTATGGCTACCAAAATTCCACCACATAACTTAACAGAAGTTATTAATGCAGTTATTGCCATGATTGCAAAATCAAAAATTGTTAAAGAACCAGAAATAAAATTAACAACAGATATAACATTAGAAGAATTATTAGAATATATTAAAGGACCGGATTTCCCAACAAAAGGAGCAATCTATGACATTAATGAAATAAGAAGCCTGTACTCAACAGGAAAAGGCAAAATTGTCATGCGGGGAAAAGCAGAAATAGAAGAAATTGGAAACGGGAAAAGCGCAATTATTATTACAGAACTTCCATATCAGGTTAACAAAGCTCTTCTCGTTGCAAGAATTGCAGATTTAGCAAAAGAGAAAAAAGTAGAAGGCATTACTGACTTACGAGATGAATCAGACAGACATGGACTGCGAGTTGTTGTTGAATTAAAACGAGATGCAGCACCAAAAAAAGTATTAAATAATTTGTACAAAAATACTGCTTTGCAAACAACTTTTGCAGCAAACGTAGTTGCTCTGGTCAATGGAACCCCACAAACCTTAACATTAAAAACTATTTTAGAAGAATACTTAAAACACAGATTTATTGTTATTACACGAAGATCTGAATTTGAATTAAAACAAGCAAAAGCCAGATTACATATTTTAGAAGGACTTAAAATTGCAGTAGATCATATTGATGCTGTTATTAAAACTATTCGAGAATCCAAAGATCAAGAAGCGGCAAAACAAAACTTAATGACCAAATTTAAATTGTCAGAACTCCAAGCAACTGCAATTTTGGACATGCAGCTGCGCCGTTTGGCAGCTCTTGAGAGACAAAAAATTGAAGACGAATTAGCAATGGTTAAAGAAACAATTGCATATTTAGAAGACTTATTAGCACATCCTGCAAAAGTATTAGCTGTTGCAAAAGAAGAATTAGAAAAATTAAGAGAAAAATATGGAGATGAAAGAAGAACACGAGTATACAAAGGAAAAGTAGATGAATTCTCAGAAGAAGACTTAATTCCAAATGAACCAACTGTGATAACTATCACAAACACAGGGTATATTAAGAGACAAAGTACCACTTCTTTCCACACCCAACACAGAGGAGGAAAGGGCGTTAAAGGAATGACCACAAAAGAAGAAGACGATATTATGACAATCCGCTATGGAGAAACACATGACAATTTATTGTTCTTTACTAACAAAGGGAAAGTCTATCAATTAAAAGCATACGAAATTGGAGAAAGCTCAAGAACCAGTAAAGGAACAGCTATTGTTAATCTGTTAAATATTGAGCAAGGCGAAAGAGTAGAAGCAATTATTAATTACAAAGGTAAAGTAGGCGGAACCTATGTTTTCTTAACAACCAGAAACGGTATTGTTAAAAAATCAAAACTTTCTGAATTTGAAAATATTAGAAAAAGCGGAATTGTTGCAATCAAGCTAGATAAAGGCGATGAATTAGTCTGGAGTGCATTTACTAGCGGCGATGATGATATTTTATTAGTCTCAAAGGACGGAAAAGCAATTAGATTCTCAGAAAAAGAAGCCAGACCAATGGGAAGAGCAACACAAGGAGTACGAGGCATAAAAATTGCAGAAACTGACGAAGTAATTAGTATGGATATTATTAGTAAGGAAGACCGAGGGGCAGAACTGTTAACCATTATGGAAAACGGATTGGGTAAAAAAACTTTAGCATCAGAATTTAGGGGACAAGGACGTGGTGGACAAGGTGTAAAAGTTGCAAATGTAACAGAAAAAACAGGAAAAGTAGTTGTTTCACAAATTATTCCTGCCAATTGCAGTTCTGTAATTATTACATCCAAAAAAGGACAAGTTGTCCAGTTAACCATGAATTCAATTCCACGACTTTCAAGGGCCACACAAGGAGTTATTTTAATGCGCTTCTCAAATGGAAACGATAGAGTAGCTTCTGCAACATGTGTTGAAACAAGCCAGGCCTAATGGTATACTAATTTCGCATGCTTATAGACGGACGCCTTCTTGCTCAGAAAATATTAGAAGACCTCGCAAAAAAGGTATATAACCTCCAAGAAACGTACAACAAACAACCCCATTTGGCAATTATTAAAGTAGGCGATGATCCGGCAACTGCTTCTTATGTTAGGCAAAAAGAAAAAATGGGAAAACAAATTGGTGGCATTGTAAGTACCTATAATTATCCAGAAAGTATTTCTCAAGAAGAACTTATGAAATCAATTAATTTTCTGCAAAAAGAAGGAGAAATTGATGGTCTTATTGTCCAATTACCGCTTCCTGCTCATTTGCATGAAGACGAATTAACTCAGGCAGTTGATGCAAATAAAGATGTGGATGGATTTAGAGAAGACTCAGATTATGTTATGCCAATTGCAGCAGCAGTTATTCGAATTTTGGAAGACGTTTTTCAAGAAGAGACAGCAAAGAAAAACACAAATCTTAAAGAATTTGAAGAGTGGCTTAAGGGGCAAAAAATAGTTGTTATGGGAAAAGGGAAAACAGGAGGAAGACCAATTATAGAAATTCTTAAAAAAATGGGTATTACGCCGGTAATTGTTGATAGTAAAACACAAAACAGAGATGAAGTAACACGCTCTGCAGATATTTTAGTTTGTGCAGTCGGAGGAAAAGGAACAATTGTTAACGAATCCATGATTAAAAAAGATGCAATCCTT
>JAKAEF010000107.1 GCA_021820025.1 bacterium
GAGTTCCAACAAAATCTTGTACTTGTGTTTGTTTTTTAGTATCTGACATATTATTTAATTAATTTTTTTACTTCCCTTTCAAAGTCCTCTATATCTACAAACCGCTTAAAAACACTTGCAAACCGAATGTATGCAACCTGGTCAAGTTTTTTTAACCGCTTTGCAACCATTTCTCCTATTTCTTTACTTTTAATTTCTACCGTATCTTTACTTCTTAATTCTCTCTCTATATCTGTTACTATTTTTTCTATTTCTTCAACAGATACTTTTGTTTTTTCGCAAGAGGTTAATAATCCTCTTTTTAATTTATCTCTGTCAAACTGCTCTCGTCTTGCGTCTTTTTTAATAACGTACAAATTAATGTTTTCTACTCTTTCGTAGGTAGTAAACCGTTTTGTACAATTTAGACAAGATCTTCTTCTTCTTATTGTCCCTAATTCTTCGTTGTCTCTTGTCTCTACAACCTCTGTTAAATTAGACCCGCAATATGGACACTTCATATCTATACTTCTGCCTTACACTCAGTATAGCTCAAACTATATGTAGTGTCAAATCAATATTAGAACCACTATACATAGCGCGTCAACTAGCAATTACTGCATCAAAGTGTAGTAATGCTCAAAACTAGCCTCAAAACTGTTTTGTGATCTTTTTTACCAATTTTAATGAACAAAAAATATAGTCAAATTAAAGAATTTCTATTTATCCTTTTGCAATTCTTTATTAACAATATTTTCAAATTGTTTGACTCTTCTCTCTTCTGCAGCAATTTGTTGTGTAAAATGAGGGGATAATTTTGTTGATAAATCCTCAATGACTTCCTCATGTTTTCTGCTGCTGTCAGACAATTTCCCCAACTCTTCCGTTACATTTATTCCCTGTTTTTTTGCCAAGTCCACTTGATCTATTGCTTCTTGGAAATAATTTTCAGCTTTAGAAACAGTTGTTACAATTAAATCCTGTTTTTGAGGAGAGAACTTTTGTAAATACACACTAGCAGAAAGCCTTTTATCTGCCTGCAAAACATCAAAATCTGCTTTTGTTAGCGGGTCAGAAATAAGAAAACTTATTACTCTATCTCTAACAACCTTTAATACATAAAAAGGACTATCCGGCAAAATTCCTGGATACGGTAACTGATATGAATCAATACTTGGTTCTGCTGCTTCTTCTGTCGGAGTTGGTGTGCTAGCAAATGTTTTAAAAGGAAAAAGTGCAGAGGTGACCAAAAGGAGAACAATGAGTATGAAGGATTTCATGGTAATGCATATTATTAGATAATAAAATGCATTATGTCAATTAGGATTTTTTGTTTATTGCGTCAAGTACAAGATTAAGTGCTTGTTCTTGATCGTGAGAATAGGTATTAACAACTAAATCATAATATTTTTCATCCCAATATGTCCACGAAGGATCGTCTGGAGCATATAATCTTCTCCATTTTTCTATATCATTTTTTTCTCTATCTAATACTTCTTGTTTTGCATCGGCAATACTCATATGTTCTCTATTTACCAATCTGTCAATTCTAATTTGCGTTTGATCATTTCCATTTAAATCTGTACATAAAACCAAAACTTTAAAAATATCTGAGATTCCTTGCCCATTAAATCCTGCTAATTTTGTTTCTAATACAATATTTTTATCTTCTTTTAAAATTTTTTTAAGCTGTGCATCAAATAATTCGTCTTCTGAATCAGGTCGCAAATTAGTATCCTTTTCAGAAAGACCTAATTTATTTCTGACAGCTTCCCAAAAGATTTCTCCTCCTTCTATATGACGCCAGGAAAGATGTTGCGCTAATTTTTTTGCCAATGTTGTAGAGCCAGAAGCAATTCGTCCAGAAATAGTAATAATACGAGTATTAGGAAGTGTTACAGGATTCATAAGAGGTTTATTTGGTTACGTTTTCTCCAACTTTTTCTGTCATTTCAATAAGTCTATTTGTGTATCCCCATTCATTGTCATACCATGCAATAATTTTTACCATATTCCCTCCAACTACCTGTGTTAAAGAAAGATCAACAATAGATGAATGCGGATTGCCCACAATATCTGAAGAAACAATTGGATCTTCCGTTGCCATCATAACACCTTTAAATGCTGGAGAGGCTGCTGCCTTTTTAAGGACATTATTTACTTCTTCTTTTGTTACCTCTTTTTTAAGTAAAAACGTAAAATCAGATAAGGATCCTGTTGGGACTGGGACCCGAATTGCCAGACCATTGAAAACTCCTTCTAATGCAGGAATTGCTTTTGCTGCTGCTTTTGTGGCACCGGTACTGGTTGGAATTATATTAACTGCAGCAGATCGTGCTCTTCGATAATCTTTATGTCCACCATCTAATAGATGCTGGTCTGATGTATAGCCATGAACAGTTGTCATCATTGCTTTCTCAACTCCAAATGTATCTTCCATAATTTTGGCAACCGGAGCAATGCAATTTGTTGTACAAGAAGCATTATTAATAATTGTTTCTCCTTTATATGCATCTGCATTTACCGACAACACATAGGTAGGAGTATCATCTTTTGCAGGTGCAGACATAACTACTGCTTTTGCGCCATTTGTTATATGAGGTGCTGCTTTATCTTTTGTTAATAATTTTCCTGTGCAATCAATAACAACATCTATATCTAAATCTTTCCAGGGCAAAAATGTTGGATCTTTTTGAGAGAATACAGGAATTTCTTGATTATCTACTACTATATAGCCCAAAAAATTAGCTTCTGGTTTAAAAGGAGATGTTTCTCCTTCTGCTAATGGCTTTACAGAAACTTCATGATCCAGTGTTCCATAATTACTGTCAAATTTTAAAAGATACATCCATCCTTTTAAATCTGTTGAAGATCCAGCATTAATTGCGACAACTTGAAGCTTATCACTATGTGATTTGAGGATTACTCGATGTGCTACTCTTCCGATTCTTCCATATCCATTAATTGCAATGCGAACCATAGAATAAATTTATTATACACTTATTTTTACTTGTTGCAAGACAAATAGCTGACAATTAGTCGGTAAACTCCTGGCTAAACATTTCTCCATACCCATTGGCATTTGCGACACCAATACCAATTTTTTTATAGTTAGGAGAAAGAATATTTGCTCTATGCCCTGGAGACTGCATCAATCCCTGCATTGCAGTATATACATTTACAGATAGAGCTAAATTTTCTCCGGCATATTGATATGTAACACCGGCATCATTCATTCGATCAAAAGGAGTTTTCCCTTCTGGAGTATTATGAGAAAAATACCCGCGTGCTAACATATCTAACGAATGTGAACGTGCCAATTCTTGTAATTTTGTGTCTTTAACCAGTGGGGATAATCCTTGCTTTTTTCTTTCCTGATTAAGAAGAGTGAGCATAGTCTCTTCTGCTT
>JAKAEF010000108.1 GCA_021820025.1 bacterium
AAGTAAGAATTCCCGCAAGAGTTTTAGGAAGTATTTGTTTTGTTGTTAATGATTATGTTTATTTTGTTGTTTATAGAGGTTTTTTAACGGAAACTTACAATCTTGTTTGGATGACACTTTCTGTAGCGTTTTTGTGGCAAGCTTTATTTAAGAAAAAGCCGTTATATGCAATTTTGTGTGGCATTGCCCTTGCTATGCATGTCATTGCCATGATTTCGTATACACTATATTTTACTGGAATTATTCTCATCTTTTTAACATTTTTTTATTTTCTTTATCAGAGAGCATACAAAAGAGAACAAATTACAAAAACTTTTATATTTTTAGGGAAAACCATTGGCATTATTGTAATAACATTTTTTGGTATTTCTGCAATCAAATTGTTGCCTGTTTTACAATATAGTTGGTATTCAACAAGAACATCTTATCCATTGTATAAAGTTTTTGTCCCAGGTACATGGGAATTGGCAACGCTTGATTCACTTGCTCATTATGTTACGAATTTCCTCATTCCTCAAGGACAAGTTCCGTTAAAATACGGATTTGCAATTATATTAACTTTTTTAGCAAATACTCTTTTCTTTATATTATTGTTATATTCATTTGCAAAGAAATCAAAAGAAATTGTTTTTTTCTGGATGCTTACATTTTTTATGTTTTGGGCAGCTATGGGAAAGCACGCTATTTTAGATTTATATAAAATATTTTATTATACGCTTCCTGGCATTAAAACACTTAATTACCCACAAAGACTTTTTATCATCACTAATTTAGCACTACCACTTTTGGCTTCTTTTGGATTTGATGTTATGTGGCAAAATATAAAAAGATTTAGATATATACATTATATTATTCTCGCTTTTATTCTTGCTCCAATCATTTTATATGTACGAGCGCAAATGCTTCATTACATAGCAATTACTCCTGACCACAGAACTTTTCATCCTCATAATATTTTTGCACAACAAGTAACCAATCTTGGTAAACAAGATGCAAGTCCATATCATGTTTTATCAACGTATTTCCAAGACAGTAAAACTGTCGGTAGCTATACTGCAATTTATCATAATTTTTTACTTGCCAATCCTCCTTTGGAAAGTTTTCAGCTTTCATATCAACACATGCCATTATATTCCATGATTTCCCACATCCCCACAGATGACTTTTTACAAAAGAAATATAAATATATTCGTTTAATGAATATTAAATACAATGTCACGTCCGAAAATTATGACGATCACGCAACTCAATATAAAACGCTTCTCTTTACACAACAAAATCACAATAGAGAAGACGGAAGTATTTATCAAATTAAAAATCCAAATCCCTATCTCTCTACAACACCTTTTGTACTGCTTTTTGTTGGAAATAATACAAAAGATTTTAATAGTCTTAAGGTAAAAAGTTTAGTATTATCAAAAGATTTTGATATACAAAAATATTCCATTTTTTCTACAAATCAAAATATTAATTCATTATCTCTTTCTCAATTTAATGGAATTATTTTTGACGATTCTGTATCTGTTCCAAATAATTTAAAAGGCATCCCAACTTTACAATTACATTTTTCTACAAATAATTATTCAGATATAGGGGAACGATCTGATTCAATATTTTATAAAAATCCTGCAGTCTATTTATCAGCAAGTGAACAAAAAAAATTTGATACATTTTTGCAAAAATTTGATTTTAATTCTCAAAATTCATCTCTACAAAACAACACTTTTCAAATAAAGTTACTTAGTTTAACTCCCGAGAACATTATTTTTTCTGTTATAACACAAAAAACAATTCCTGTAACAATTGCAGATATGTATTTCCCAAATTGGTCTGCAACAATAGATACGAAAAAGACTTCTGTATTTATGGCAGATGGTCTACTGAAAGGAGTTTTAATCCCACAAGGAAAACATGTAATTACCTTAGAATTCACCCCAATATTCTTTTATATAGGAAGCGGGATAACAGGAATTTCAGTACTAACTCTTTTGTTATATTTATACAAAAAAATAAAAAAGAAATAATTATTTCTTTTGATAGGTCCCCACTAATTCAGCTCTAGCTAAAACAAATTGTTCTAAGACACGTTCTACCTGCTCACGAGTTGCTCCTTCAGGAAGTGCTAGGGGCTGGCTTAATGCCCAAAGCATAAAACGATAATGATGAATTCCACTAGGTGGGCAAGGAGGAGTAAATCCAATTTCTCCACTACTATTTTCTCCCTCAATTGCGCCAGGAGGAACTTCATTCTCTTCAATTTTGGTTGTTGCTGGAGAGATATTCCATAACAACCAGTGAATATAAATACCAGAAGGAGCATCGGGATCATCTATTATTAATGCTAGGCTTTTTGTAGTTTCTGGAACATCTATAATTTTAAGTGGTGGATTTACTCCATCTCCCTCACATGTATATTTTTTGGGAATTGGTTGATTATTTAAAAAAGCGCTGCTGACAAGCTGCATGTTTTTAGCATACCATAAAGCAAACAATAGAAATGTGATAATTCACACTATTTTTCTAATTCCTTTTTTAATAACTTTAGGGTTTCTTCCATTGCTTGTTTTGTTGTCATTCCTTGAGATTTTGCTGCTTCTTCAAATGTTTTCGTTGTTATTGATTTTCCATTTTCGTCAAATCCAGCACTGCCTTGTCCCATATCATCGTTTGGCATTGCACATCCACAGTTATAACACATAGTTTCACCTCCTTATCACTTTTTTTGATTTATTAGTTTTGTAATATCTATGCCAATTTTTTTTAAGTATGAGCTATTTATACTGTAAATCCATAGAACTCCGTTTCTTTTTGCATTAAGAACACCAGCGTCAACAAGTTTGTTAAAATGATGAGAAAGAGTAGGTTGCGAAAGAGTAAACTTTTTCATTAATTCCTGACAAGTCATTGCATCCTTTTGCAGTAAGTGCTCAAGAATTTTTATTCTTGTTGGATCAGCTAATGCTTTAAATAAAGAAACAGGCTTCATGTTTAATTATTGAAATCTTTCAATATTGTAACAACTGAAAAAATGCCTGTCAAATCACTGGAAGTTCTATAAAGACTAAATTACTAAATACTGTTTGTTATGTTTACAGAAGAACCTGCATTAAAATGAGCATTAGAAGTTACTGTAATAAATGTTACAGAGTCCGATGCTTTTCTTTGAATTTTAATTTTTATACTTTGCGTAGCAGTAGCAACTTCTAAAATGTCTAAACTACTTCCATTTGTATTGGTTGCAATAATATTTGTTGTGCGAAGAGAAAGCGATGAAACTTTTTGCTGATACCAGCTAAAAACAGTACTTGCATCATCTGTTGTTTGCATAGAAAGGCTATTTGCAGAACTTCCCGTCTGCATACTCTTTGGATATATAAAATTT
>JAKAEF010000109.1 GCA_021820025.1 bacterium
CTTAGATGCACCTGTTCATTTGGATTTACAAAAAGCATCAATGCAAAATTTTGCAAGAGAAAAAGTTTTGCAGGTTTGTGATATGTTTGGATTTAACAGTATTCGAAAACGTTTAGATGTTTTTCCGGCAGCAAGTGCTGTTAACATAAAAAAATCGTCTAAAGAACCACATAAAGATCAATTAGAACTTATATGATAGATAAAGCTCATCAGTTATTACAACGTGCTAAAGCTGTTATTTTTGATATGGATGGGGTATTGGTTGATACCATGCCATTTTGGGAAGAAGCTAAAAAATTGTTTTTAGAAAGACATACTATTCCACATGATCAATTAATCCCTCAGACATATGGAATGGGTTTAAAAGACATTATAGAGCTCTACAAAGAGCAAAGAGGGTTACAAGGGGATACAGCTATTTTAGCTGCTGAATTTAGAGAAATCGTGTATCAACTCCTTAAAGAAAAAGGATTATTGCCATTGCCTGGAACAATTGCTTTTGTCTCCACGTTATCTCTACAAAAATCATTAGCTGTTGCAACAGGAGGGCATACTGGAGTTGTTGCAAAAGAATTATTAGCAGATGTAGGCTTAGCGCAATATTTTACCTATATTATTTCTTCAGATGAAGTAAAAAAAGGCAAACCAGCCCCAGATGTATTTTTATTTGCCGCAGAAAAATTAGGTCAAAAACCAGAGCATTGTGTTGTTGTAGAAGATGCGGTAAATGGAGTTATGGCAGGAGTTGCAGGAAAAATTCCAGTTATTGGGGTAAACAAGCATGAAGAAACAAGAAAAAAATTACTTACTGCCGGGGCAACAACCGTTGTTTCAAGTTTTGAAGATTTGCTATGAAATTAGATTTTTCAAAAACACTTGTCATGGGCATTTTAAATGTTACTCCTGATAGTTTTTCTGATGGAGGAGATTTTATTAATCCACAAACTGCAATTACACATGCAAAAGACATGATAGAGCAAGGAGCAGATATTCTCGATATTGGCGGAGAGTCAACCAGACCTGGCGCACAAAGAGTAACAGCAAAAGAAGAATTAGACAGAGTTTTACCAATTATTACAGCAATACGGTCTGAATTTCCAAACACAGAAATTTCTATTGATACGTATAAATCAGAAGTTGCTAAACAGGCAATTTTAGCCGGAGCAACAATTATTAATGACGTTTCAGGATTGCAACTAAGTGACAATATGGCACAAGCTGCTGCTCAGCTCCAAGTTCCAATAATTATTAATCATATGAAAGGAACGCCAGAAACTATGCAAAAGGGAGAAATTATTTACAAAGATGTTATAGAAGAAATTACTGCATTTTTTGCAGAGAAAATAAAACTATTAGAAGAGAGTGGAGTAAAAAAAGAAAATATTATTCTAGATCCCGGTTTTGGATTTGGAAAAACAGTGCAACATAATATAACCATGTTGAATCATTTAGATAGGTTCAAAAAGTTTGGTTTACCAATTCTTATTGGCTTATCCAGAAAAAGTACATTAGGAAAATTGCTGCAAGAAAATTTTAATCGTGAATTTTCTCCAAAAGAGCGGCTTTCTGCTTCTTTGGCAGCAACCGCAATTGCAATACAAAACGGAGCTTCTATTATGAGAACTCATGATGTTTTAGAAACAAAGCAATTTGTAACAATTCTTGATACAATTAGGTCTCAAAGGCAATGAAAACAGTAATTACCATAACAGAGATCGCCGTCACCTGTATTTTTGGTGTCTCTGATGCAGAACGGTCCCAAAAACAAACAATTTTAGTAACGGTTGAGTTGGTTGTAAATGCAGACAAAGCTTCTAAATCTGACAATATTTTAGATGTAGTGGTAGATTATAAAAAAGTATATGAAACTGTTATTTCTATAACCGAAAATTCCCAGTTTCATTTACTTGAAACTTTAGCAAAGCGATTGTTAGACACATTTTTGGCAATTAAAGGAGTATACAAAGCAAAAGTTATTGTGACAAAGCCAAACAGACTTGTACATGCAAAGGGAGTTAGCGTACAAATGAAAGGTGAAAATGAATAAAACAAAGATTGCAAAATTAGTTGAACAAATTTTAGTAGAAATTGGAGAAGATCCAAAAAGAGAAGGACTCTTAAAAACTCCAGACAGAGTAGCAAGTGTCTTTGAATTTATTACCTCAGGATATAGGCAGTCATTAAAAACAGTGGTAAATGATGCCTTATTTACGCAAGAAGTTAACAGTATGATTGTTGTTAAAGACATAGAAATGTACAGTACCTGCGAACATCATATGTTGCCGTTTTTTGGTAAGTGCCATATTGGGTATATTGCAGAAGGAAAGGTGCTGGGAGTAAGTAAATTGGCCAGAATTGTTGATATGTTTGCCTCTCGGTTACAACTACAAGAAAGACTTACAGAACAAGTTGCGCATGCAATTATGGAAGCAGTAAAACCATCTGGAGTCGGTGTTGTTATAGAAGCACAGCATTTATGTATGATGATGCGAGGAGTAGAAAAACAAAATAGCGTTATGGTAACATCTGCCCTTTTAGGAAACTTTAGAACAAACCCTTCAACACGAGAAGAGTTCCTGTCCATTATTGGTAAACGTGGATAGGTTATGAATGCAAATTCTAAAAAAAACGGCATCTTCACAACAATAAAAGTAAAAAATGCAATTCCCTTTTTTTTAGAATTCCATTTAAAACGACTAAAGATAGAAGAGAGAAGGGATTTAGTTTTACAAAAAATAGATTATCTTCAGAAAGAAAATAATCAAGTTACCTATGCACTTAAGATTATTGTTGAGAATGGATATATTCTCTTTGAAACTCGTGCATTGCCAACAAATACTGCTGTCTCTGCAATTTCTTACACAACTAAAAAATTACTTCCTGTTGTAAAGCAAACAGATAGAACAATTTATGAAAAAGCAAAGCAAAAAGCGCAAAAAGATAATGCCCAGGAAGCAATTTTTGTAGACAAAAATAATATATTGGAAACAACAATAGCAAATCTTGTTTCAGAAGAAAAAGGTCAATTAATTACTCCAACATTAACAAAGCAAGGACTTAAAGGAATTACCAGACAAATTTTGCTTAATTCAGGATTAGTAATAGAAAAAGATATTCCAATTTCAATAGAATATCCGTTACTAGCAATAAATTGTTTGCGCATTATGCAGATTGAAAAAATGGATAATAAAACACTTCCAAGTTCAAAAAGTTTATACAAGCAGGTTTCAAAAATTCTACAAAAGGCAGAGGAGGAATATGCGAATAGTTATAATAGATAATTACGATTCCTTTACCTACAATTTGTATCAATATATTGCAGAGATTACCCGTACAAAACCCTT
>JAKAEF010000110.1 GCA_021820025.1 bacterium
AATTCAGTGAGAAAATTTTTGAGAAAGTATTACCGACAGAAGGAGGAACAGGATTAGCACTGAATGAACTTCCGGTTTTTGCAAAAGAAGTAGGCATAAATCAAAGTGATTTTGAGAAGTGTTTAAATTCAGGAACGATGGCATCGATCGTTAAGGCTGAAGAGACTGATGGCAGCACTGCTGGCGTTTTCCAACTACCTGGAACATTTGTTATTGATTCTAAAGGAAATACAATCCTTCTTTCAGGAAATCAATCTTTTGACGTAATGAAAACAGTGATCAATCAGGCATTAGCATTATAAAAAACAAAATAATCTCTTGTAATGCTCGTAATTATATACTACACTTAGTAGTAGGAGTGCTGATATGAATTTGTGGGCTATTTTTTTAACAGGTCTTATTACAGGTGGATTAACTTGTATGGCAGTACAAGGTGGGTTGTTGGCTGCAACACTTGCTCAGCGTGAAGAACAAAAGTTGGAGGATAAAGCAAAAGGAGGCAATGCGCTTCCAATCCTTGCTTTCCTTGCTGCAAAACTTATTGCCTATACTGCGCTTGGAGCTCTTCTTGGCATGCTTGGCTCTTTTTTCTCTTTATCAATAGAGTTTCGGGCAATCTTACAAATTGCTGTTGCAGTTTTTATGGTTGGAACTGCATTAAATATACTTAACGTCCACCCAATCTTTCGCTACTTTGTTATCCAGCCACCAAAATTCTTAACCAGACTTGTCCGTAAACAATCGAAGAGTCAGGCAGTCTTTGCCCCTGCTCTTCTTGGTGCATTTACCATCTTTATTCCCTGTGGGACAACCCAAGCCATGATGGCACTAGCTGTTGCATCAGGCAAACCTCTGTATGGTGCAGCAATTATGTTCGCCTTTGTGCTTGGTACCTCTCCTGTGTTTTTCATTTTAGGTTACTTTGCAACCAAACTGGGAGATATGTTTCAGGAAGGTTTTATGAAATTAGCAGCAGTTGCCATTATTCTTTTAGCCATCTTTAATGCAAATAATGCATCAGCACTTTTAGGAAGTAACATAACGCTTGAAAATGCTGGAAGTGCTGTAGGAAGCTTAGCAAGGGGTTTTTGGTGTACTGTGAGCTGGTGCGGGAATAACGGCTTTGGTGATAGTACTGCTCAAGCTGCAGGAACAGTAGTGAACAATCCAACGATAGAAATAACAGCATCTGGCTACAATCCAAATAATCTTGCTATTAAAGCTGGGTCTACGGTAACACTTCACTTAAAAAATACTGGCGGAGTTGGCTGTACACAAGCATTTACTATTCCAAGTCTTGGGGTGCAAAAAGTTGTTCCTACTGGTCAATCTGATACCCTAACCTTTACTGCTCCTTCACAACCTGGCACGTTGCCTTTTATGTGTAGCATGGGAATGTATCGAGGGCAATTCCAAATAATATAGGAGGTGAAATGTATGGCAAAGAAAATAAAACTGAAAATTACAGGCATGCATTGTACGAGTTGTGCCATGAATATCGATGGAGATTTAGAAGATTGTGTTAAGGGCGTTACATCTTCAAACACAAACTACGCAAAAGCAGAAACTGAAGTTGAGTTTGATGAAAAAGAAGCAAAAATAGAGCAAATTATTGGGCAAATAAAGAAAACTGGTTATCAAGCAGAAATACAGAAATAGAAGTATCTTCAGGTGGAATATCTTGTTTTATGTAGCTTCTTCCTTTTCACCCATTGACTCCATAAATTAACAGCAGTAGTATAGGGGGAGGGGTATATGGACACACAACAACACGACCACAAAGAAACACTCAACCACATTAACCGTATTCAAGGACAAATTGAAACCTTGAAAAAATATGTTGAAGGCAATCACTCTTGTGAAGACATTTCTTCCCTTGCCACCTCAATTGCTAAATCCTTTGATACACTCAGAGCACGAACACTTCAAGGATTTATTAAGTACGAATTACTTGATGGAAAAGAAGTCTCTGATAAAAAATTTGGACAACTCGAACAATTACTCAATTTACATAAAAAATGAAACATACATTTTGGCTACCATTACTTATTGCCTTTATTCTTTTCGTAGGAGGCATAGGAGCATTTATGTTTTACCATTATTCTGCTCTTGCACAAAGACAAGCAATGATCCATGAGAAAGGACAAAGTGTGATGCCGTTTGATCTTTCCCAAACAACCCATATCTTTAAGAAAACAGATACTGGTGGTATTCAGCAAGTCATTGCTAAAGATCCAAAAAATACCCAACAAATTTCTCTTATTCGTATGCATCTACAAATGGAGGCAGGACTTTTCCAAAAAGGAGATTTCAAAGACCCTATGACACTGCATGGAAATTCCATGCCTGGAGTGCAAGAACTATCTCAGGGAGCAAAAAATATAGCAATTTCGTATATTGACCTACCAAATGGAGGACAGATAACATACAGCACAAAAAATACAAACCTGGTTAACACAATCCACACATGGTTTGACGCACAGCTATCAGATCATGGCAATGATGCAATGGGAATGTAATTTCGATGTTTAATTTTTTTCAACCAAACATACCACAAATAGACGCAACTGGAGTTAAAAGAGCAATTGATACAAAGGAAAACGTCATACTTTTAGATGTAAGGACTCCTGATGAATATGCAGGAGGGCATATTCAAGGAAGTACCCTCATGCCTTTGCAGACTTTACAACAAAATGTGACACAATTCACAGATAAATCTAAGAAAATGTATGTATATTGCAGGAGCGGGGCACGCAGTGCTCAGGCAGCTAGATTACTACAACAGTTGGGTTATACAGATGTTTCTAATATGGCTGGTGGCATTCTCTCATGGAGCGCCAAAGGATATCCGATGAGTAAATAACTATGAATACATATGGAATACAAAAAAAAATTACTGGAGGATTTGAAGCAACTCTTGCAGAAGTAAAAGCAGAACTTGCAAAAGAAGGATTTGGAGTGCTAACAGAAATTAACGTAACAGAAACGCTCAGGAAAAAATTAAACGTGGATTATACGAAATATGCTATCTTAGGTGCCTGTCATCCGCAGTCTGCGTATCAAGTGCTCCAAAAAGAGCCATCAATTGGACTGCTTCTTCCCTGCAATGTTATCGTTTACCAAACAGGAAATACAATTACTGTTGAGGCAATCCGTCCGACTGTTGCTATGGAAATAGTTGATAATCCTGAAATTGCTCAGATAGCAAAAGAGATTGAGGGAAAGTTGCAGCACGTGGTTGAAAACGTTTCAGGACAAGAGTAGTATAAACTAAGAATATGTATAAAAGAATTATTATATTAGTCGTAACATTCCTTCTTATGGGCAGTTTG
>JAKAEF010000111.1 GCA_021820025.1 bacterium
CTTCGGGCAACGATAAAGTCTGGTTGGATACCCATTGAATTAAGTGTTCTAACAGAAAGTTGTGTTGGTTTGGTTTTCGGTTCTCCTAAATGTTTTGGAGTTGGGACATAACTTACATGAATATGAATAACATCTCCAGGGTTTTTCCAAGTCATAATTCTAGATGCTTCATAGTAGAAAATATTTTGGTATTCTCCTGCTGTGCCTCCTAATTCTATTGTTATAACATCTGCATTGGTTTCTTTACCCAAATTTTTAATTCGGGAAATTATTTCATCGGTAATATGAGGAATTGCTTCTACATCTTCTCCGTGATATTCAAATCGTCTTTCACGCTGAATAACTGTATCATAAATTTTTCCCATGGTAACAAAGTTTCCTTTGCCCATATCTTTCCCTAAGAATTTTTCATAGGTTCCAATATCCATATCTGCTTCTGTTCCGTCTTCGCACAAAAATGGATCTCCGTGTTCTATTGGATTAATGGTACCTGCATCTATATTTAAGTAGTTTTCAAATTTTATAGGGACAACATTGTATCCTGCTGATTGAAGTAACAGGGCGATGGAGGCTGCGGTGGTCCCTTTTCCTATTCCAGAAATAAGACCTCCGGAAACAAAAATATATTTAGTTCTTTTTTGTTTTTTCTGCGGCACGATTTATATTACTAAAAAATTCACAAGCAGTCAATATTACAAAACTATTACAAAATAGAGCAAATAAAATAATGTAAAAAAGGTATTACGCTCGTCTGAGAGTTTTAGGCCCTGCAGGTTTTTGTGCTAAATCAGCACCAAACTGATGTGCCTGCATATCTGCAATTGGCTCAATTATACTCATATTTGGTGCAGCTGGAGATCTTCTAGCAAACTGCGCAACTGCTTCTTCAATAAGATATGATCTTCTCCCCGCAATAAGTTGTGTATCTGATAAATGTTGCATTGTAGGTACCATTTGATGACCAAAAATTGATCCTCCTTGCTCATGCACTGTTGTTTGACCTTGGGCATTGGTACCTAATGGCACAGCATTTACCCCATTTGGTAAATCTGCGTCTGATGGAACTTCTAAAACTACCCATGGAGTTGGAGGTTGCGTCTGAGTATTCATAACAACATCTCCTTTTCTTACTTCAAATTCAAGTGGTTGTGCCATATATATATTATACAAAAATATTGGTGGCATGCAAAGACTATAAGACGCTGATTTAAGAAAAATTTAATAATTCATTCATATAATGCCTTCTATGTCTGTAGAACGAGCAAAACAATTGGCATTACAAAATATTAATTTACGCTTTCAAAAAATTATGCAGCCAGGTAGTCTCCCTTTAATGTTAGATATACGAATGGCTGCTTTTGATTTAGCAAAAGATTTATTACATATTCCTCCATTTGAAAGAATGGTATTTGTAACAGCATTTACGATGAATTATGCAGTTGCAGCTATTCCTCCAACAGCACCTCCACCATTTTTAGCTGTAAGAGAACAATGGCAAATAAAATTAATGGATACAGTAAATAGCATGAAAATGGGACTTGCTGTAGAAGGAAGAATAGTGGATACGCCTGCAGCAGCTGCTGCTAATTTGGTGGAGTATTTATTTGCACATAGACAATTATCTTTAGATGTAATTGCCCAACAAGAGACACGTATTAAGGATATTGCATCACTTCCTCCTGCATATATTAGAGAGCAACTTGATGCATATGGTAAAAAAATGATGAAAGCATTTTTACCTAATATATAATTTTCTAAAAAGATTAATAGATTACTAAAGTAAATGTGATTTTATATAAGTAATATCTTCTTTAAGTAAGTTGTAAGCAAAGTCATTAAATTAATCTATTATTTTTTAGCTACAATTTTCAAATTATTCGAAAAAAATGGAAAGGCTTTTGAAATGTAATTTTCAATTTTGGTAAATATGTTTCTATTTATGTCAATTTCAAAATAGCCTTTTTTTAATATAGAAAAATTTTGATTATTTAAAATATTAATCAGTTCTTCTATTGAATATTCTCGAATATGACCAAACGTTCCACCATCATGTATTGTTAGATCAAACTCAACTGGATTTTTTCCCTTTAAAAGATTAAGTCTTTTTACCAAAGATGCTATATTCGGAGTTGTTATTAGTAAAAATCCATCTTTTTTAAGCACTCGTTTAAATTCTCTTAGAATGTATGGAATATCAGATGGTACTAAATGTTCCATTACTTCACTAAAAATAATAAAGTCTAAAAAATTAGATTTCCAAGGTAATTTTCCTTTTCGTAAATCAACAGAAGTGCAAACAATATTCTCTTCTTTAACTTTGTTTAAAAATTTAGGTTTATACAACTTAACTGTTCCAGGGTGTTCCAATGAATATAATCTTTCTAAATTTAAGCATCTTTTAATAGAAAAGGCTAAAACTCCACTACATAAACCAATTTCTAGTCCAACTGCATTACTTTTTACTTGAGGAATTAAGGAAATAACTTTTGAATATCTATCTTCAAAAAAATCTTTTGCTTGTTTTGAATACTTCTCCTGATTTTTAAATGCTAAACCATCTAGTTCATTTAAAGTTTGTCTAACTATTTTTCGAATTGAGTTCATAGTTCACACATTTTAACATGAAGCCAAATAAAAACCTAGTTATGCTAAAATTGCTTTAATGAACATACTTTTTCTCACCAGACTGTTTTATCCTCATATTGGCGGGGTTGAAAAGCATGTTTTAGAGGTAGGCAAACGGTTGGTAAAAGACGGGTATAATGTAACAATAATTACAGAAAACCACGGATACAAAGACACAGAAACAGTGGATGGCATGCAAATAATAAGAATGCCTGTTGGAAAAAGCGAAAAACTTAAAAAATTTGCCATTTGGTCTTGGCTACAAAAAAATAAATATCTTATTGATGAGGCAGATATTGTACATTGCCATGATGTATTTTTTTGGTATTTACCATTTAAAGCGTTGCTTCCTAAAAAACCTGTCTATATTACCTTTCATGGATACGAAACTGTTTTCCCACCACAAATATCTGCAAAAATAAATAGAAAACTAGCAGAAAATTTAACTTTAGGCAATATTTGCGTTGGAGATTATATTGCTCCCTGGTATGAAACAAAACCAACACTAGTTACTTATGGCGGTGTAGACATAGAAAAAATTAAACTTAAAACAAAACATAAAACACCTAGAATTGTTTTTATTGGCCGAGGAACAAAAGATAACGGCATTCATGTTTACTTACAGGCTTTAGAAATTTTTAAAGAACATAAAATTGATTTTACCTTTGAAGTGTATGGTGATACTCCCTACAAAAAAGA
>JAKAEF010000112.1 GCA_021820025.1 bacterium
AATGTCTGATTTTAAATTTGTTCCAGGAGGAAGAATTTTATCAGGTGCCGGAACAAACTACCAAGTAACTTATTTTAACTGCTTTGTTATTCCATCTCCAAAAGATTCAAGAGAAGGAATTTTGGATTCATTAAAACAATTAGTTGAAATTCAATCAAGAAGTGGTGGAGTAGGACTTAATTTATCCTCTTTAAGGCCACGAGGAGCAAGAGTTAAAAAAGTTAATGGAACATCCTCTGGTCCTGTAACCTGGGCTGGACTTTTCTCCTACGCAACACATGATGTTGTGCAACAAGGTGGAACAAGACGTGGTGCAACCATGCTTATGCTTTGGGACTGGCATCCAGATATTGAAGAATTTATTACCGTAAAACAAGACTTATCAAAGATTAATGGAGCTAATTTATCTGTTTGTGTCTCTGATGCCTTTATGGAAGCAGTGAAAAAAGACGGAGATTGGGATTTGGTTTATCCAGACATTGAAGATGCAGAATATGACACAAAATGGAATGGTGAAATTGATCAATGGAAAGCACTTGGTAAAAAAGTAAAAGTCTACAAAACAGTAAAAGCACGAGAATTGTGGGATTTAATTTGCACAGCAGCATGGAGATCTGCCGAACCAGGTCTTCACTTTATGGAAAGATCTAACAAGAGATCTAATACCTGGTATTTTGAAAGATTAGTTGCAACAAATCCTTGTGGAGAGCAACCCCTTGGTCCATGGGCAGTTTGCAACTTAGGTGCAATGAATCTATCTGCATATGTAAAAGGAGCAGATTTGGCCAAAGAAATTCCAGGAGAATTTGACTACGAAACCTTTGGTAAAGATGTTCAGGTTGCAATGCGATTTTTAGACAATGTTATTGATCAAACCTACTATTTCTTCCCAGAAAACGAACAAATTGCAAAAGAAATTAGAAGAACTGGTCTTGGCATTATGGGATTAGGAGATGCCCTTATAAAAATGCATATTAAATATGGTGCAGAAGAATCAATCCCAGTTATTGAGAAAATCTTTAAAACATTAAGAGACAATGCGTACGAAGCATCTTCAGATATGGCGGCAGAAAAAGGAGCATTCCCTAAATTTGTTAAATCTAAATATATGAAGGGATATCATATTCAAAATTTACCAAAGGCTTTGCAAAAAAAGATTGCAGCCCAAGGTATTCGCAATGCAGTCTTGTTGACCATTGCTCCAACAGGAACAACATCGTTAGTATCTGGCGTTTCATCTGGAATAGAACCTGTGTATGAATTTTCCTTTTTAAGACGCTGGAGAGGGGGAGAAGATATGGTGTATCATCCATTGTTTGATGTATGGAGAAAAGCACATCCAGACGAAAAAGTACGACCAGCATACTTTGTTTCTGCAAATGACTTAACTCCACTTGAGCACGTACGAGTTCAGGCAATTGCACAAGAATACATTGATTCATCTATTTCTAAAACAGTAAATGCACCAAACTCTCATACCGTTGATGATGTTAAAACACTCTATATGGCAGCATATGATTACGGTCTTAAAGGCGTAACCTACATGAGAGACGGATCTAGACAGGGAGTCTTAGAAAGAGTAGAAGAGAAAAAAGAAAAGAAAGAAGAAGCACCACAAGTGCAACAACCAGCTCTTCCAACAATTATGCCGGTTATTTCTAGACCGCAAATGGTTGAAGGAGTAACCTATAGAGCCGAAACCCCAATGGGAGAAACCTTTGTTACCATTAATCACACACCAGACAAACAACCATTCGAAGTATTTATTACCATCGGTAAATCAGGAAGTGATGTTGGGGCAATGGCTGAGGCAATTGGTAGACTTGTTTCACTTAATTTACGACTTAACAGTACGTTAGCACCACGAGAGAGAATTAAACAAATTGTAGCCCAATTAACAGGCATTGGTGGGGCACGAAGTATTGGATTTGGTGTTAACAGAGTTCGTTCACTCCCGGATGCAATTGCAAAAGTATTATCTCAACACTTTGGATTTGCAGTAAATGGAAAAGTAGAAGATAAAAAAATAATAGCAGAAGTAATGAATAATGGAGAAGTGCCTCATGCAGAAGCACCAACAGCACCATTAACTCATGTATCAGAAAATCAACAACCGTTAGCCTTAGATATACCAGCCCCACACACAAATTTATATGATATTTGTCCAAAATGTGGAGTCTCTAGTTTTGCATTTGAAGAAGGCTGTAAAAAATGCTACAGCTGTGGATATTCTGAGTGTTAAGAAATTGGGTAAGTGAGGTGTAATTCCTCCATAGTGCCGCTACTGTATAGTCAGAAAACCATTTCTTAAAATAAGTCCCGAGCAGGAATCTTCTTGTATTTTCTTCTTGGGATTTTTAAGAAATTCACATAAAAATATTTAAAAATAGTTTGGGTGAAGCTTGTGAAATTCAAGCACTGTGCCGCAACTGTAATCCAAGAAATTGGAAAGTCAGATCCCCAATAGATACACTTCCGAGCAGAAGCAACAATAGTTGTAACTCCTTGGAAGCCCAAGGAGTTTTTTTATGGGAGAAAGGACAGCAATACAAACACAAAGATATGTTCCTACAGTTGCAGAATATGCAGCATGGACTTCTATTGCTCAGTCTCAAAGACCAAATACTTTTGGAGCGCATGATCAATTACCGAGATCTCCTGAAATTCCACAACTTGTTTTAGAACAAGCACATATGTTTGATGCAATTATTTCTGATCGTCACAGACGTTGGGCAAGTAGAGAAGTATGTGTGCAAGAGAGTATAAAGGGAAGATCGACCATGCAGTATGATGGAGAGTTTGATATTGAAAATTATCAAAGAGTATTTGCAATTCAAGACCAAGATGCAAGAGAAAAAGCATTGGCACGAATAGATGACTATACAAGAAAACAATTAGTTACGCATTTAGGAGAGCGCGTAAATGTTCTGCTAAGTACCATTGATTATTCTATATCTTCCCAAGGCCACTTGTTTGTTCCATCTTTAGGGAAAACTGCAGAACAAATGGTTATTGATGGGAGAGATTTTCAAATCTCACTGCCAGATGTCAGAGATATAGATAAACCAAGAATGGATGCAGAAATTTTAGAAATGCAGCGAGTTGAAGCGGCACTTTGTCATCCAGATACACCAGTTGGAACAATGATTACTGTTATTTCTGCTCCGGGAGGACAAGAAATAGATGGACGTGATTCCATGTTTTTACATAATTTTTATGATGTATTCAGGCTTGAAGAGAGAGAGGTAGATGGCCATACCGAAAAATATGCACGTCTTTATAGATATA
>JAKAEF010000113.1 GCA_021820025.1 bacterium
TGGAGTCCAGATAAATTCTGTTCCATCGTTTATTAACAAAGAGGTTTTTACCTTTGGAAAAAACGGACTACCTTTTGTTGATGCAATAAAATTGTGGTTTTTTACCCACTCTCTCTCTAATGATGCTATTACATTGCAAAATCTTTCTTATCCTGTGTCCCAAGACCAATTGGATAATACAATCCCTAGATTATTTACCGATAAAGTTTTGTATCAAGATGCCCAAACAATTGCTGTAGTAAATGCCAGTGGAGTATCGGGAGCAGGGGGGAGAGTTGCAAAATTTTTAACCAATATTGGGGCAAATGTTATAATAGTCAATACGGCAGATAATCTGCAGGATACATCAACAATAGAATATACTGGAGATAATTCATATACGGTAAAAAAAATGGAAAAAATTATGAAAGTTATTGCGAAACAATCTAATAATAAAATTGCTGTGGCAAACATTATGATAACTCTTGGTAAAGATAAGGCAGGGGAGTTTAACTAGTATGTTGCTTTTTGCAATAATAATTATTGCTATTGTTTCTGTTGGTCTTTCTTTCTGGTCTTTAAAAGATATGCAAGGAGGACTTAAAACACATGAAACAAAAAAAGAATTAGAAAAGGGGAGAGTAATATTTCATTCTTCAGAAGTTTCTTCTTCTGATTCTAAATCATAACGTTTTTTCTTATTATTAACTACTAAGGTTTGTTTTTGTACATCTCCTACTACAAATGATGGCTGGTCTTTGTATCGTGCAACTCGTTTTATTTCTTTTACAAAAACTGTTACCGTATGTTCTTCAACTGCTCTCACATATGCATCGTATTTATTGCCGCCATTCATAAACTTAATAAGTCTTCTGCTAATATTATCTGGCAACATGCCAATAAATTGTTTATTCTGATCTAATACAAAAATTTTAAGCCGTTTTATAACAAGTTCCAGTGGTTGTCCTACTTGAAGACTTCGCAGCGTTTTAGAGGGAGCCGCATTAACCAACGAAACAAGTTTTGTCTTGCCAACTTCTTCTAAAAACATACTGTTGTTAATTAAAAAATTAGAAGTTTGTGCATTTTTGGCAGGAATGTCTCCCAAGCGTTTTAAGTTTTTTAATGCAATTGAATTAATTTCATCTAGTTTTAAAACCTGTTGGTAGGTTGCTTTTGCTTCTTTTACTCTACCGGCTGCTGCGTAGGCAAATGCTAGTCTGTTAAGCGTTTCAATGTCTCTGGGATTTTCTTTTAAAAGCTGAAGGTTAAAGACAATTGCATTATCCCAGTTGCCTTTTAATGTAGCTTCAATGGCGGCTGTTTTTTCTATCATGGACAGCAGAGTAGAAATCTACTCTGATTCTCAAAATTCTACCTGACATTGTTGTAATTGTCAATACGCTTGAGTTATAATAGAACTCTTATGAGTGGACATTCTAAATGGGCACAAATAAAAAGACAAAAAGGAGCCAATGATCAAAAGCGTGGTTTAGCATTTACCAAACTTGGAAATGCTATTACTATTGCCGTAAAACAAGGTGGGGGAATTGGAGATCCAGATCAAAACTTTAAACTCCGATTAGCAGTAGATGCAGCCCGTGCTCAAAACATGCCAAAAGAAAATATTGAGCGGGCAATTTCTCGAGCGCAAGGAAAAGACGCTGGAGCAATGGACGAAGTTATGTATGAAGGATTTGCTCCAAACGGTATTTCGGTAATTGTTGAAGCAGCTACAGATAACAAAAATAGAACAACTTCAGAAGTAAAAAGTGCTTTTGATAAAAACGGCGGAACCATGGGACAGCCGGGATCTGTTAATTACAACTTTAAACAAGTTGGACAAATTATTATTACAAAAAATGGAAAAACATTAGATGATATTTTTATGATTGCAGCAGAAGCTGGAGCAGAAGATGTAGAAGATGCCGGAGAAGAGATTGTTGTGTATACAGCTCCTTCTTCTCTATCAAAAGTAAGAGAAGCGTTGCAAAATACTGGACTAACCGTTGGTGCTACAGAATTAATCTGGAAACCATTAACCCTTATAGAAGTAGAACCTGGTGAACAGGCAGATAAAATTATGAATATGCTTGAAAAAATTGAAGATTTAGACGACGTCCAAAAAGTATATTCTAACTTTGAAATAAAAAGTTAAGATTTTATGCCAACCAGCATTCCGCAATCAAAATTACTGCGTTTTTTCTTTAAGTTGTTTTCAAAAAAACATAAAACAAAAGGTCTTTCTAAAAAAAGGCAGCAGTTTTCTCTTGGGAAACGGCATAAATTTGCCATTGGTATTGGTATTTTATCTATTGGACTTTTTGCAGCTGAATATGCATTAAATGCCTATGGAATTTTAATTGCATTTTTTTTAGCAGTATTGTCTGATGTTGTCCTTTTTTGGGCTGTGCAGCAAGATTTGGAAGATAATTTTTCATCACAAATTTTTATTTTGCCGTTTTTATACAGTTTGTCATTTGGCTTATTTGCTTTTTTAACTCCTGCAAGACTCATTACAAAAATTATTCTCACAACCCTTTATGCTGTTGGTTTATATTCAGTATTTTTAAGTGAAAATATTTTTACTGTTGCCTCTATTAGAACAATTGCGCTGCTTAATAGTGCGCGAATTGTTTCTTTAGTTATTTCCTTAATAACATATTTCTTCTTAGCATCAACAACGTTTTCTTTTAGAATCGGAGTTATTCCGACAATGGTTATTTTATTTGCTTTTACATTTTTACTCAGTATGCATGCGGTCTGGACATATACACTTGAGCAAGAATTAAAAAAAGATTTAATATGGGTTTCAATTTTAACAACATGTATTTTTGAATTGGCATTAGTTTTATGGTTTTGGCCAACAACTCCAACTGTTGGAGCGCTTTTCTTAACCAGTGTCTGGTATGTGCTTGTTGGGCTGTCTCATGTATGGCTTGATAAACGTCTTTTTCGAAGTGTTTTATGGGAATACATTTGGGTTGCGGTTATTGCATTTTTAGTATTAGTTGCATTTACTACATGGCAATAAATTTCTAAAATAGGGAAGAGGTATAAGTCTATTTTTAGCCTCATTTTTATTCAATTTATAAAAACAAAAAAAAATTGTTTTTGTAAATATATTACATTTATTTACTATAAAAAAAGAAAATATTTTTTAAAAACGTTAATCTGTAGAGACAGGGAAGAGGGGTGGGGGTGAAATAGCCTATAATAAAGTGTATCCTGTAATAATGTCCCATAATAAAATGATATAGTTTGATACATTAACTAAATTATGGGACGTTAAT
>JAKAEF010000114.1 GCA_021820025.1 bacterium
CAAATCTGGCAAGACGCAAAACAAGTAAGTTTTCCCCAAGAATATAAAGATATTGAAAACATAATTATTTGCGGAATGGGCGGAAGTGCATACGGTGGACATGTTGTAAAAGAATTATTTAAATAGCAATTAAAACTTCCAATTTACGTTAATAGTGACTATCACCTTCCTGCATTTGCCGGTCCAAAAACACTTGTTGTTCTCACCAGTTATTCAGGCAGTACAGAAGAAACAGTATCAAATTCTCAAGAAGCGCTATCTGTTGGAGCAAAAGTAACAGGAGTTACAAGTGGGGGGAAATTGGCAGAATTTCTACATGCAAATAATTTTCCTGCACTTATTTTTAACTCACAATACAATCCTTCTAATCAACCACGTCTTGGAACCGGATATATTATTTTAGGAACAATTGCACTACTAAACCAGTTGGGAGTTTTACAAGTTTCTGATCAACAAGCTCTCGCAGCAATTGAAGCATTAAAAGCAAATCACGAAACAATTAAATCACAAGCGCAAGAAGCAGCAAAAAAAATTATGGGTAACTTACCAATGATTTTTGGAGCAGACTTTTTAGTTGGGAATGCTCATATTATGCGAAATCAATTTAACGAAACCTCAAAAAGCTTTTCTGCATTTTCAGAAATTCCAGAATTAAATCACCATTTAATGGAAGGATTAAAGTATCCAGCAGATAAAAAACTTATCGCCCTTATTTTAAATTCAACTTTTTATGCAGAACGAATTGCAAAAAGAACTCAATTAACGGAAGAAATCGTAACAAAAAATAATATTCCTGCTGTAGTTTATACTCCTGCAGGTTCTGATAAGCTTTCACAAATGCTTAATGCTCTTGCTTTTGGAGGATATGTCACTGTATATCTAGGACTTTTATACGGAGAAGATCCTAGTCTTATCCCCTGGGTAGATTACTTCAAAGAACAACTTGCTAAATAGTTTGTAATATTAGTTATTCCAACATATATTTAAAAATTCTCCTGTTGTAGTATTTCATTTTAAATCCGTCTGTCAGGAACGTATTTTTTTGTTAGTAATTTGTCAGGAAAAATCACTTGATTGTTTATTTTTCCTATGTTACCGTAATATATGAATATGACCCAACAACTAGTACTCTGGTTTAAAGAAGTTGGGAAAGATGATGTTGAATTAGTTGGCGGTAAAGGTGCTAACTTAGGTGAAATGACCAGAGCAGGTTTTCCTGTCCCACCTGGATTTATTGTTACTGCGGCTGCATATTATACTTTTATTAAGGAGAATAATCTTCAAGAAAAAATAAATAAAGTTTTAGCTACTGTTTCTTATACAAATTCTGTATCACTCAATAAGGCTTCTACACAAATTAAAAAAATAATCATGTCTGGAACTATTTCTAAAGAAATGACAGAAAAAATCTTTGCTGCATATAAAACATTGGGTGGAGTTTTGGAAGATGCACTTGTTGCAGTAAGAAGTTCTGCAACAGCCGAAGATTTACCAACTGCATCATGTGCCGGCCAACAAGAAACATATCTTAACGTTAAGGGAGAAGCAAATGTGCTTCTTAAAATAAAAGAAGCTTGGGCTTCTCTTTTTAATGCCAGAGCAATTTTTTATAGACATGAACAAAACTTTGATCATTTTAAAGTAGGCATTGCAATTCCTGTTCAGAAAATGGTGAATTCTGAGAAATCAGGAGTCATGTTTACGTTGGATCCAATAACAAATGACAAAACAAAAGTAATCATTGAATCTATTTTTGGCCTGGGAGAATTAATTGTCCAAGGAGCTGTAACACCTGATCATTACGAAGTAGATAAAAAAACCTATACAATTTTGCAAAAACAAACAGTGCCTCAAACAAAAGAATTAGTAAAGCAAGGGATTCATACAAAGGAAATTAAAATTATAGGTAAAAAAGTAAAAGAGCAAAAAATTACAGATGCCCAAATTGTTGAATTAGCAAAGCTTGGTGCCAAAGTAGAAAGGCATTATTATTTTCCACAAGATTTGGAATGGGCCATAGAAAAAAATGCAATTTATCTTGTTCAAACCCGTCCGATTACTACAGTAAATAATAAAAATATGTCCTCTGATAAAGCAGATTCTCAAACAACAGAAAATATGCAGTTACTCGTAAGTGGAAGTCCAGCCAGCCCTGGTATTGCTTCAGGACCAGTTAAAATTTTAACCAGTGCAAAAGAAATTAGCAAAGTAATGCCCGGAGACGTTTTAGTTGCGCCTCAGACTAACCCGGATTTTGTTCCTGCTATGAAAAAAGCTGTAGCCATTGTTACAGATTCAGGAGGAAGAACTTCTCATGCAGCAATTGTATCTCGAGAGATTGGTATTCCTGCTGTTGTGGGAGCTAAAAACGCAACAAAGATTTTGAAAGATGGGATGGTTATAACAGTAAACGGAGCAAAGGGAGAAGTATATAAAGGTGGTTTATCAAAATCGGTAAGTGCAAATTTAGAAGTAAAAGAGAAAATTACAACAGCAACAAAGATTTATACAAATCTTGCAGAACCTGAATTTGCCGATATTGTTGCGAAAAAACATGCAGATGGAGTAGGACTTTTAAGAGCCGAATTTATGATGGCAGGAATTGGAACACATCCGAAAAAATTTATTAAAGACGGCAAACAAAAAGAATTTATCCAAAAATTAGCAGAAGGACTAGAAGCATTTTGTAAACCGTTTAATCCTCGACCAGTTGTCTATAGAGCTTCTGATTTTAAAACAAATGAATATAGCCATTTAGTTGGTGGAAAAGAGTTTGAACCAAAAGAGGCAAATCCTATGCTTGGATTTAGAGGTGCATTTAGATACATTCATGATCCCGAGGTATTTAATCTAGAACTCGAAGCAATAAAGTTAGTGAGAAAAAAAGGATACACTAATTTATGGCTTATGCTTCCGTTTGTAAGAACAGTAGAAGATTTAGTGGAAGTTAAAAAACTTATAGAAGCTGCAGGATTAACCCGTTCTAGTACTTTTAAACTATGGATGATGGTAGAAATTCCATCAAATGTGATTTTGCTTGATAAGTTTTTGGAGGCAGGACTGGATGGTGTTTCTATTGGATCTAATGACTTAACGATGTTAATTCTTGGAACAGATCGAGACAATGACACAGTTGCTCATGAGTTTAATGAACAAGATCCTGCAGTGTTGTGGGCACTTGAAAGAGTTATTAAAACATGTCATAAATATAAGGTAACAGCGTCTTTATGCGGACAAGCAGCTTCAGAATATCCAACGC
>JAKAEF010000115.1 GCA_021820025.1 bacterium
AGACTCAACAACAATATGCAATGCCTGTTATTGTATTCCAAGGAGATAATAATTTTTATGCATTTGTCAGTGCAGTTACAGATGCACAGGTTGGTAAATAACGTTGTCTACAACAGAATTAATTAACGCTTTTGTATCTGCAAATCTATCGTTACTTCTCATAACAATAATAATAAATGTATGATTATTTCTTACTAACGAAGAAACAAATACTTCCCATGCCTCCTCAGTTGTCCCTGTTTTAATTCCATTAATACCATATTGACCTAATAAATCATTTGTTGTTCTTAATGGATAGATATGCTTGCCGTCAACAGTTTGAATCGTTGTAAAAGAAGTATCAACAATTTTTGCGATAATTGGATTTTCTATTGCCATCGAAGCAAGTCTTGCTAAATCAACAACAGTTGTATATGTTTGGTCGTCAGTAAGACCAACAGGATCGCCAAAATGGGTGTTATACAATCTAAATTTTTTGGCATTTTGATTCATCTTTGCAATAAATGCTGATTCTCCACCAGGATAATTTTGAGAAATAGCAATTGCCGCGTCATTACCTGATGGAATAAGCATTCCTTTTAATAAATTTAAAAACGTAACCCTTTGCCCTGGAACAAAACCAATAATAATTGGCACTATGCCATCTGATTTAATAGTTAAAACATCATCTGGTTTAAAATATGATAACGCTGTTAACGCAGTCATAAGTTTTGTTGTTGAAGCAGGAGAGAAACGAATTCCCGGATTTTTGGTATAGATAATTGCTTTTGAGGTATTGTCCATTACAATTGCAGCTTCAGCAGTTATATCTGGAACAATTTTGCTTGTTAATACCGGATATTCAATTTGTTGATTGACCATAATCGGAGAAGAAAGAAGTTTACTTTTTTGAATTACATGACCAAATAAATTATATAATGCAAACGAAAAGATAAAACCAGAAAATAACACAATGGGCAAAATATACATTTTATAACCCATTATTTTTTTAGGAATTCTTTTTATCTGCGTGAGAAAGTGTTGATAACCGTTCATCAATACGCTCCATATCTCTTGGGAAAAGAGATGCCTCTCGAATATTTGCTAGTTCTAATACCTTCATCGTAAGTCTTTCTAATCCAAAAGAAAATCCTCCTTCTGGTGGCATACCATATTTAAATGCCATTAAGTACATAGCAAAACTTTCTGGATTTACGTTTTTCTTTTTCATGGCATCAACTAGTTGCTCATAATTATGCACACGCTGGCTACCGCTTAAAATTTCTATACCTCTAAAGAGCAAATCATAAGACAAACTATATTCTGGGTTTTGTGGGTCTGGCATAGTATAAAATGCTCGTTTTTTTGTTGGGAAATGAGTAATTGTTACAAAATCAGAATTTTGTGTTTCTTTTGCCCAAAAGCATATCTCTTTTTCATCTTCTGGATTTAAATCCGGTTCATTTGATAAATCTTTCCCTGTTCTTTTGGTAATAATTTCTTGTGCTTCTCGTAACGTAAGTCTTGGAATTTTTGTTGGAATTAATGGTTTTTCAACAGTAAACTCTTTCAAAATATGTTCATGTGCATCTGTTACTCTTTTAATCATTGATGTACCCACATATTCTAATGCATCTAACAAGTCTTCAAATTTTTCTATAAATCCAATTTCTATATCCATTTGTGTTGCTTCTGTTAAATGTCTTGTTGTAACAGATGGTTCAGATCTATATGCTTTTGCAATGGTATATACCCTTTCAAATACTCCAACCATTACTTGCTTATATAATTGTGGACTTTGCGTTAAAAATGCTTCATGATTAAAATACTCAATTTTAAATACTTCAGCTCCCCCTTCTGTTGCTCCTGCTGCAATTGTTGGAACAAAAATTTCTGTACAGCCTAATTCTTCTGCAGCTTTTCTAAATTCTTTTGCCAATGCTGCTTGAATTACAAAAATATCTCTTACTTTTTCATGTTTTAGCGTTAATGGTCGATAATCCAATAACGTTGGTAGTTCTAAATTTAAATCTTTGCCACCCATATCAAATGGGAGAATTTGAGAAGATGCAATAATTTCTATTTTTTCTGTTGCTTCAAGTTCTATTGTTCCGGTAACAATATTTGGATTTACATATTTTTCTCCTCTTTTTTTAACTAATCCAACTACTTTAACAGCTGTACGCTGTTCTAAAGCTTGACACTCTTGAAGTCTTTCAGGAGTTACAACAACTACCTGTAAAAGCCCTGTTTTATCATACATGTCAAAAAAGGCAATTTTGCCATGCTTTCTAACTGTTTGAATCCATCCCTCTACTTCTACTGTTTCTCCAATATGTTCAGGTGTTTGAGCAATAAGAATTCTTTTCATAGATAGTCATATTCTACCCAAAAAACTAACAAGCAACAATAGGCTCAAATAATTACCCTGTAAATTTCTATTACGCAGCTATTCATATTAAAAAAAGATTAAAAATATATTAGACTTATAATCTTATATTATATTTATAGCCACGCTCTTAGTGTATAGATCAGCGAGCTTGACATTTAGTAATAATAATGCTAATCTTATAGCAATTATGAAATCTCTATTTATTATTGTTCTTACACACCGAATTCTTCCTTTCTAGGGAGAGTTGTGTTGTAAGAAAAAGACAATGCAGTCTCCCCAAGAAGAGGGAGATTTTTTTTTGGAAAAAGGAGAAACTATGTCAAAACGCGTAGAAAGACCATTTGAACAACATTTAGGACTAAACAGAATGCCTGTTATCGATAGGACATTATCTCTTGTGCCTTCTATGGACATTCAACAGTTAGAACAATTGGTAAGACAGGATATGCAATTTTTACCGCACGAAAGACTAAATATTATTTCTTTTGAGCAACGAATTCAGTTAATGCAGGATTTGCATGCAACGCGGGGAGATTTTTTTAACAACACGACAATTCCTTATGAAGAAAAGCTACTACGAGTATTTCTAGAACCAGATGCAGAACCAGGCTCAGAACAATATCGAGCTGCCGTGGAGGATAAGCTTCGTGCTCGCCGTCATTTGGCAGTTTACTTTTGGCTACGAGATCAAGGCATTAATCCACCAGCAGGAGACTATATGGATTTTGAAAGTTTACGAAGAACAGCAATGACCCTTAGAAGAGTAAGTATTTATGATGTTCCTTTTGCTCTACAAGGAAGAAGGACAGCAGGAGGACATAAGTTGCCCAAGAGTAAACGTAATCTACAAAAACTG
>JAKAEF010000116.1 GCA_021820025.1 bacterium
TTTTTGAATCACCTTCTGAAGTGACCCATTTAATACCTCCAATAATAAGGTAAATAAGAGCAATTAATCCCGCAACTAAAAACAAAAGATTGGTAATGTTTCCAACAACTTTTCCAATATCAGAAGTTTGTTGTCCCAAGCAAAGACCTGCAAAGCTTCCTTGAGGACAAACAGTTCCAATGGTATCTGCAAAGGCGATAGAAGGAATTGCTAAAAAGCTAACAGCAGCGGGAATAATAGAAATAATTTTTTTCATCTAATTCTATGCTAAAGTTCTTTTTTTGTTTTGTCAAGAGCAATTTATAAAGCAGCCAAGTAATGACACATTAAAAAAATATGCAAGTATATTTACTAACAATACAGAAAGCGCTGCAACACCAAGCCCGATTGCTGCGTAGAAAATTGTATTACGAGCCTGTTCTATATTTTTAGGGTCTCCTTGAGAGATAATCCACTTAAATCCTCCAAAAAGAATAAATCCAAAAGCAAAAAATATTGCAAGAAAAAGAAGTAAAGTAATAATATTGCCAATAATAGTGTAGCCAAAATTTGCAGATTGATTAAATAATGGTTTAATTTGCGAAGGAAGGGTTACTTGATATGGGTTGGCTGCCAAAAGGTTATTCATACTTATTGTATTTTAACAAATCCTGCAATGTGCAAAACATTTACTCCTATTATTTGTAAGATTGTAGTTGAAAAAATAATAAATAACAATCCAACAATGGCAGCAGTTAGCCTTTCTCTGGCCTCTTTTACTTTTTCTGGATTCCCTTGAGAAAGAGACAACTGATATCCCGAATAAATAATAAGAAGAAGTGCTGTCCCTCCTGAAAGCCCCAAAATAACGGCAAAGATAGTCCCGATAAAATCAGAAATGTTTGTGTTTATGCTTCCAAGGCCACTGGCATATTTTGTGCAGACAATAATTTTATCGCTTGGTCCAGCGATGACAGGAGGTAATGCCTGCCCTGGAACAGGAGCAGTAGCATATCCTTCAAGGCATGGAAGAGGAAATGGAGTATTGGATGGTGCAAAAGAACCTGAGCCACTTTGTGATGGGTATGAATCTGGGGAGCTTGGATCATTGCATGTTGTGGGAGGTGTTGGAATAGGATCTGTTGATCCAGCATCTCTACATGGCCATCCCCATTTAATATTAGGATCACAAACTTGTCCTTTTCCGCATGTTCTATGCTGCGCAGGTCCTCCTGAAAAAGTACAGGTAAATGATTGTCCGTTAGACGTGTCGCAACTACAATCGTCTGTCCCTTTAATTGGGACAAACTTTACAATTCCATCATGTACTCCTGGTTGACAGACTGTTTGTGCTCCGCACATGGCTTTGGGTAACAAAACATCTTTTGAAGCATTACTATCTAGCCAGGTATCTTTGTAATCAGAAGGAAAATGATCACTGTCACCACAAAAATATCCCCATCCGTCTGCATTTCCATCTGCATCAACAACATTATTTCCTTTTGTAGACTCTATCCCTGGATCACCATATCCATCGATATCGCTTACTGCAACAGCACATTGGCACCAAGCATAGCAAGGAGAATCTGAATTCACGGGTAATCCTAATTCACGTCTTTTTGTGGCGCTAATACATTGGAAGTTTCTTCCGCAGTATCCTCCAAGAGCTTTTTTGCCTGTATATACATGTGTTGTTTGATCAAAGTCTGCCTTATAAAAACCGTTTTGTCCATCTCCATTCCCAAACTCATTAAAACAAAGCCAGTCCCCAGGGCAAGGATTATTAGGATCTGTACTGCTACATGTTGCGGCAGAAACACTAGTTGAGTGCAACGAAGCTACAAAAAAGAAAACAAAAAAACTAAACAGGGAAAGAATAAAAAGTTTTAGCAAGCGGGGCATACTATCTTTAGCATACGAAAGCAATATCCTTCTGTCAACAAATTAAGGAATAAAACGTAGGCCGCGACCTTTTACTGTTACTAAATGATAGGGAAGTGTTGGATTTTCTTCAATTTTTTTTCGCAACCTAAAAATTAATTGATCAACTGCCTGATCTGTAACACCTTGTGTTGTTGCTGTATTCTTCCATACAGCATTTATAACTTCTTCTCTTTCTAATACTTTATCTGCATTCTCTATAAGAAATTTAAGAAGTTTAAACTCAGAAGAAGTTAGTTTTTCAGAAATATTTATTTGCCCTTTTTTTATAGTGTTGGTATTTACGTCGTAGATAATTCTCTCATTTTCCTGAGGTAACATTTTTTCTTGTTGCTTAATAAATGGATTAAGAAGCTCAATTGCAATTTTTTTGTCTTTTACTAAAAAAATTGCTTCTAAAAACGGCAGAATGTCACATGGATTTTGTTTTACCAAACTTTCAAGACATTCCTGTTCGGAAGGGTTTAAAAATTGCCAGACTTCTTGCAAAGCTCCTTGGATTGTTTTCTCTTTAAACAAGTGTGTTTGCAATGCCTCTTGTGAAGAGATTGTTTGCGTATTGGCAAGAAGAGATTCACACGCAAGTCTAGTTAACTTTCCGTGTCCTGCTGTAAGGGTAAGAATATCTGCAATACAATCTTTTCCAAGGGATTTTTTTGTTAGTTTCTCTAAATAAGATATTCTAAATGTAATTCCAGGCATATCTGCAATAGGTAAATACACATTTCTTCCAACAAAAAATTCGTAAAAGTCTGCAAGCATGGTTGGGTCTACCAATTCTTCTAATGGTCTTACTACAGAGAAAACAACCGTAAATTTGTATTTTGCATGATCTCGAAGACTCCTTAAATGAATAAAAAAATCATCTGTTAATTGGGGGATATAGGTCTCAAATCGTTCAAAGAGCATGCAAATAGTTAGGTTTTTTTCATGTGCTAAATAATCTATGGCATCTTTAAGTCCCTGAAAAAGAACCAATTCATCTTGATAAGAAAGACTTTCTTTAAAAATTTTATCTGCTTTTTCAAATGCTTCTTCAAAAAGGCGCTCGTGCAAAGAAGATACAAGCTCTAAAAATATAAATTTAATTGCGTCAAAAAGCGGTCTGTTTTTAATTTCGGCAAAATTAACATATACAAAATGAAAACTTGTTTGCGCTTCTCCTAGATGTTTTATACGAATATTCCTA
>JAKAEF010000010.1 GCA_021820025.1 bacterium
TACAAACCGCCCCTATAGAGGAGCGGGTGTATATGGCAACAAAAAAATTATTCACCTGATTTTTTTGTTGATTTTCCTTCTTTAAGAGCGTGCTGTGCTTTATCTGACATTTGCGTCCCAGCATCTTGCATATTTTGCGCAATGTTATCCATCACATCTGATGCTGTACTTTTAACAGTATCCATAGCATCTCCAACTTTTCCTTGACTGTTTTATTAGATAATGCCACAGCTGCGGCAGCTCCCAAGGCAGCACCTGCAATAGCCCCAGCGGCAGCTCCAGCCAAAGGACTCGTCCACCTTTTTTTCCTTTTTTCTCATGGGATTCTTCAGTCTGAGATGTGGTTTTTTTTGTTGGCATATATTCACCTCCTTTTATATTTTGCTAATTAAACTGTATGCTCTCTACTTTAAGATTAAAATAAAAAGCATTAAGAAAAACGAAAGAGAACTAAAAGGTATTCAAGCGGTCTAGATCTTCATATAGCCTTGCATTTGATGCAAACTGAATTGTTGTTAACCCTGCAAGTTTTGCAGCAAAAATATGAGTTTGTTCGTCATCTATGTATACTGTTTCTGCTACAGTTTTTTTTATTTTCCCAAGAGCCAGCTGGTAAACGGTTGGATCATCTTTTTCAAGACCAAAATCTCTTGTCGAAATAATTCTCTCAAAAAAAGGAGATAATTTTTTTTGCACAAGCGGATGCAAATACATATCTCCTGAGGTAAAAATAAACATTGAATAAAGAGTTTTTTGAGCGGCAATATATTTAAGCAGTTCATCATTAAAATAGAAGTATGAATCAAAATCAAACATCGAATTTCTTTTGAATAATTCTTGATATAAGAAATGAAGGTCTGCGGAATATGCAATATTTTTAGGAAAGATAATTACTCTTGATAAATCAAAAAGAAGAGAACTTATCATAACCAAATAATAGTACACGTTTCTTTAAAAAAAATGAAGTAATATTTTGCTTGACGAAGGTTGTTATTTTCTTTACGCTTACTATATGGAACAAGAAATGCCATTTTGGAAACATGCAGCAATTTTTATTTTAGAACTTGTCTTTGTAGTAAATGTCATGGTTTTAGATATTGCGTTATTTTTTCAGTTATCCAAACAGTCTCCTCCTCAGGCGGCAAATACAACTCCTCAAACAAAACAGCAAGAAACAACTACAATTGTAAACCCTCTCCCTGCTACTCCAACAGTTATTCCATCTCCAACTCAAATTCCTCAAACTCAAATATATCAACAATCTCAACCAGTAATAAATGCTGTTAAAGAATACTATGTTCCTCTTGGCAGTGGTCAAAGCAAGTCACAAACATATGAAAATATTCTTGGAGCTCAGGCATATATTAATTCCACAAGTTATACAAATATCAAAACTGTAACATTTGAAGCCGCTGTTTACATTCCAACCGGCAACGAAACAGCATGGATTCAGTTATACGACGTGACACAAGGACATCCCGTCTGGAATTCTGAAATGAGTTGGAATGGCGGAAATGCTCAATACTTAATTTCTTCCCCAATTACCTTAGATAACGGAAATAATTTATATCAGGTACAAATAAAAACCCAATTACCCGCATATGCGCAAGTTAACCAAAGTAAGATACATATAACTTTAAATTAACCTGAACAACTTTATTGAATTTAAACGATATCTGGAGATTATTCTACGCGGCCTGTGAAAGTGGATTTGGCTAACATGCCTTGGGTAATGTTATTTGGAACTTCATCATAGTGACTTGGTTCCATGTAATAAGAAGCTCTACCTTTAGACATAGATCTTAAAGTTGTTGCATAACCAGAAAGTTCTGCAAGTGGAACAATTGCTTTAACAATTGTTGCTCTACTTCTTTCTTCTGTTCCCATAATTTGTGCCCGTTTACTAGACAAATCACCAATAATATCTCCCATGTATTCAGATGGAGTAGTAACTTCTACCTTCATGACTGGCTCTAAAAGTGTTAGATCTGCTTTTTTAGATGCATTTTGGAAAGCCATAGATGCTGCAATCTTAAATGCAACATCAGAAGAGTCAACATCATGATAACTTCCATCATAAAGTGTGACTTTAACATCAACAACTGGATAGCCTAACAAAACTCCATTTTCCAATGTTTCTTTAACTCCTTTTTCAACTGAGGTAATAAATTCTGCAGGGATTGCTCCTCCTTTAATTGCGTTAATAAATTCAAATCCTTCTCCTCGTGCTTGTGGTTCAAGTCGTAAGAAGCAATGACCATATTGTCCTCGACCTCCAGATTGTCGAATGTATTTCCCTTCTGCTTCTGCCATTTTCTTAATTGTTTCTTTGTATGCAACTTGTGGAGCACCAACGTTTGCCAAAACACCGAATTCTCGTTTCATGCGGTCAACCATAACTTCTAATTGCAATTCACCAATTCCAGAAATAATGGTTTGGCCTGTTTCATGATTGGTTTTAACAGTAAATGTTGGATCTTCTTCTGTTAAGCGCTTGAGTGCTAATCCCAATTTTTCTTGATCTGCTTTTGTTTTAGGTTCTATTGCCAAAGAGATAACTGGTTCTGGGAAGGTAATCTTTTCAAGTACTATTGGTTTGTCTTGATCGCAAAGTGTGTCTCCTGTTATGGTATCTTTAAGACCTACCAAAGCAACGATTTCCCCAGCATATGCTTCTTTAATTTCTTCTCGTGTATTAGCATGCATTAACAAAATACGACCAACTCTTTCTGTGTTTCCTTTAGTACTGTTATAAATATAACTTCCAGATTGTACTTTTCCAGAATATACTCTAAAGTAGGTTAATTTTCCAACATGTGGATCAATTTGAATCTTAAATGCCAAACCACAAAGTGCTTCATCTGGAACTAACTTTCTCACTTCTTGCGCATCTGTTTTTGGATTTGTTCCTTTAACTTCTCCTAAATCAACTGGAGATGGCAAGTAATCTACAACTGCATCAAGGAGTGGTTGTACACCTTTGTTTCTCAAAGATGTTCCTGCATATATTGGAACTAACTTGTATGCAATAACTGCAGCTCTGAGAGCTTTTTTTAATTCTTCGATTGTTGGTTCTTCTCCACCAAGATATTTTTCTAAAAGAACATCATCGGTTTCTGCAATTTTTTCAATAAGTTTTTGTCTATATTCTTCAACTTGAGCTTTCATGTCTTCTGGAATATTGTCATCAACATCAAAAGATGCACCCAAGTCATCTGAATGCCATCTGAGTGCTTTTCTGGTTAATAAATCAACATTTCCAATGTAGGAAGATTCACTTCCAATAGGCAAAACCATAATTGCTGGATTTGCACCAAGTCTGTCTTCAATTGATTTTACAGTTGCTAAAAAGTCTGCGCCTAATTTATCCATTTTGTTAACAAAACAGATACGTGGAACTTTGTATTTGTCTGCTTGTCTCCAAACAGTTTCAGACTGAGATTGAACTCCCTCTTCTGCATCAAGTACGGTAATACCTCCGTCAAGAACACGCAAAGATCGCTCTACTTCTGCGGTAAAGTCTACGTGACCGGGAGTATCAATAATGTTAATTCTATATTCTTTCCAGAAAGCAGTAGTGGCTGCAGAAACAATAGTGATACCTCTTTCTTTTTCTTGTTCCATCCAGTCCATTTGGGTATTTCCTTCATCAATATCTCCGATTTTGTAGGTTCTTCCTGTGTAGTACAAAATACGTTCTGTTGTAGTAGTTTTTCCTGCATCAATATGCGCAATAATACCAATATTGCGGATTTTGTCTAATTCTGCGTGTCTAATTGCTGTGTCTGCCATAAAGAAAAATCCCTTCTGGGATTACATAAAGTATACCATACTTTTTGCATTTAATCCATAATTAAACAGAGAACTATCCGATTATATACGAATTCCAAATTGCAAATTTCGATAAAATGAGTATATAATCAATTCCACTTATGGGAAAACTTTTGTTAACCATTATTGTCGCTGTAGCAGTTGTATTAGGTATTATCACCTTTACCAATCAGTCAAAGCCCCAACAACCTTCTTTTACAAATCCATTTGCCAGCCCTACTCCTACACCTTTGGCAATACATCAAAATATTACCGTTCCTACTACTACCACAGACAACACAACTCTTTCTCCTACCGCAATTATTGGACCCATGGATCCACAACCGGCAACAAGAAGTGCAGTTATTAAAACCAGCAAGGGAGATATTTATGTTACGCTATTTCAAAAGGATGCCCCAATAACAGTCAAAAACTTTATCCAAAAAGCAACAAGTGGATTTTATAATGGGCTTGATTTTCATAGAGTTGAAGACTGGGTAATTCAAGGAGGGGATCCTAACGGCAACGGAACAGGAGGCAACGATATGCCTACTGAAACAAATCAACATGAGTTTGTAACTGGTTCACTAGGTATGGCAGGACATGAAGGACAAAATAAACAAATTATTTCAAATGATGCTCAATTTTTTATTGTTAAATCAGATGCATCATGGCTAAATAATCAATATACAAATTTTGGTATTGTTACATCGGGAATGGATATAGTCAATAAAATTCAGATTGGGGATAAAATTTTAGGAATACAACTACTTAACTAAGCTTCAGAAGATAGTGATTGCCAACGCCTCATTACAATAGCAACCCCACACATATAATCCTCACAATACATTCAATCCTGTTGCTGCACCTCTTTCTGTTATCGTAGCTACCATAGTAGCAATCGTTATTGCACTATCTGCTCTTACATGCAATACAAAAAATCCCCATACGGGGATTGGTTATAAAGAATGGAGTAAAGTTTACCAGCGGAAGTGTGCAAAAGCTCTGTTTGCTTCTGCTTGGCGAATTGTATTATCTCTTTTCTTAATTGCTTCTCCTTTGTTCTCTATTGCATCTAAGAATTCTGCCATTAATTTAAGATCAAATGAATGGAAATCTTTGTTTGCTCGTGCTCTTGCTGCTTCTAAAATCCATCGCATTGCTAATGCATTTCGTCTTTCTGGTCTAACTTCAACTGGAACTTGATAATTAGCTCCACCAACACGTCGTGCTTTAAGTTCTACTTTTGGTGCAACTGTTGCTAATGCTTTTTCAAATGTTTCAATTGGATCTAAGCCTTTTGCTTTTAATTGGTCAAAGAATGTATAAACACATTTTTCTGCGGTAGATTTTTTCCCATCAACCATGACATAGTTAATAAATTTAGCTACCAATGGATTATTATAAACTTTATCTCCTGCTACAACTCTTTTTTGTGCTTTTTTATGTCTCATAGACTTTAAGCTGCTGCTCCTCCTTTAGTACTTGGTTTTTTTGCTCCGTATTTACTTCTAGAAGTCATTCTTCCTTGTACTCCTTGCAAATCAAACTTACCTCTAACAATATGGTATTTAACTCCTGGTAAATCTTTTACACGACCGCCGCGAACGAGAACGATACCGTGCTCAGAAAGACTATGTCCAACTCCTTGAATATATGCGGTAACTTCTGTTCTGTTAGAAAGTTTTACTCTAGCAACTTTTCGCAAAGCTGAATTTGGTTTTTTAGGAGTCATTGTTTTAACCAAAGTAACAACTCCTCGTTTTTGAGGGGCTGCTATTTGTTTGTAGACTCGGTCTTTAGCATTGTAAAATCTTCGCAAACCAGTAGCTCTAATTTTCTTCTGCTTGCTTCCTCGTCCTTTTCTAACTAATTGTGAAAGTGTTGGCATATCTATCTGTGCGGTATATTATACCGTATCTTGGGCCTTTCCATCAACCGGGATGAGGCGTCCAATGATTACGTTCTCTTTAAGACCAATAAGCTTGTCTACTCGGCCTTCCAATGCTGCTTCTGTTAAGACTCTTGTTGTCTCTTGGAATGAAGCTGCTGATAACCATGAATCAGAGAATAATGCAGCTTTGGTTACTCCAAGCATAACTTGTCTTCCAGTTGCTGGCTCTCCACCTTGTGAAAGGGTTTCTGCATTAACTTCTTCAAATTTGGTCTTTGTGACAAAGTCGCCTGGAATAAGTGGAGTATCTCCAACTGTTTCTACAATAACCTTGTCAGACATTTTTCGCAAAACTACTTCAAAGTGCTTATCGTTAATAACGATACCTTGTGATTCGTATACTTTTTGTACTTCTTTAAGTAAGTATTTTTGAGATGCTTCTATTCCACTAATCTTTAAGATTTCTTTTGGATCTAAGTAGCCTCGTGCAAATGGTGTTCCTGCTACTATTTCGTCACCATCTTTTACTGATAATTCTTGAGCCATTGGAACAAAGTATTCTTGAACTTCCATTGGTTCGACTTTGGTATTTTTAACAGTAATTTTGTATCCTTCTTCTGTTTGTTCAATTTTTACTTTACCTGTTAATTGTGAAATTGCTGACAAGTTCTTTGGTGTTCTCATTTCAAACAATTCTTCAACTCTTGGCAAACCTTGGGTAACGTCAGCCATAAGAACTCCTCCAAAGTGGCGAACCCGCATGGTAAGCTGTGTACCTGGTTCTCCAATGGATTGCGCTGCTACAACTCCAACTGGTACACCATGATCGACTTTTTTCTTTGTTGAGAAATCCCATCCATAACACATTGCACAAACTCCTTCAGAGAGAGTACATGCTAATGGAGATCTGACAACAATTTCTGAAATTTCTTCTTTTGTTAATTGTTTGCCAATTTCTGGAGTAATTTCTTCATTTACATCAACGATTACTTTTCTATCTTTGCCAACTACTTTTTGAGCTGAGAATCGGCCAATAACTCTATCTGCCAAAGATGCTGTTCTGTCAGACTCATTTCTAATAATAATTCCATCTGTTGTTCCACAATCTTCGGATCGAATAAGGATATCATGAGATACGTCTACTAAACGTCGAGTTAAGTAACCTGCGTTTGCTGTTTTCAAAGCTGAATCAGTAAGACCTTTTCTAGATCCTCTTGCAGATGCAACGTATTCAAAGATATTCAAACCTTCTCGGAAATTAGATTTAATTGGTAATTCTACGATTTTCCCAAGAGGATCCAAAATAAGACCTCTCATAGCAGAAAGCTGCTTTAATTGTTCTTTACCTGCACGAGCTCCTTCTGAGTCAATAATAAATCGAGTTACATTAGATGATTTAAGATTCTTCCATGTTTGATCTGCCATTTCATCTGTTGTTTTAAGCCAAACATCGTTTGCTAATCTCTTTCTTTCGTCAAGTGTAATAAGACCTTTTTGGTATTCTTCTTCAATCTTGGTAATTTTTGTTTCTGCTTCATCAATCATTTTTTCTTTGCCTGCAACCATTTCATTATCAAATACAGAAACAGATACACCAGAAACGGTTGCTCCATGGAATCCAAGACCTTTAATGTTGTCAATTAAGTCTGCAACTTCTACTGATGTGTATTTTTCTAATGCACTGGTTACTAATCTCTTAATTCCAGATGCTTTGACTGGTTCATTAACAAAAGCCATACCAGAAAGTAATTTTTCGTTAAACATTAATCGTCCAACTGTTGTTTCTGTTGTTTGACCGTTTACTCTAACCATGATTGGCTCTCTAAGTGCTACTTTTTTCAAATCATATGCCAAGAATGCTTCTTTTGGTTCTGCAAATGCTGGAAGTTCTTTTCTTCGCAATTCTTCATTTAAAGTTGTTAAGTAGAAGACTCCCAAAGCCATTTCTTTGTTTGGCAATGTAATTGGAGATCCATCTGCTGGTTTTAATAAGTTTTGTCGAGGCATCATAAGCTCAACAGCTTCTTCTTGTGCTTTTTTAGATAATGGAATATGTACAGCCATTTGATCTCCGTCAAAGTCAGCATTGTAACCAGAACAGACACAAGGATGAAGTGCAATTGCTGATCCTTCAATAAGCTTTGGATAGAAAGCTTGAATACCTAATTTGTGAAGCGTAGGTGCACGGTTAAGTAATACTGGATGATTTTTGGTAATTTCTTCCAAAATATCAAAGACTTCTGGACTTCGTTTTTCAATAAATCTCTTTGCACTCTTAATGTTTGGAGCAAATCCTCGTACAATTACTTCTCGCAAAACAAATGGTTTAAACATTTCAAGAGCCATTTCTTTTGGAAGTCCACATTCAGAAAGTTTTAATTCTGGTCCAACAACGATAACAGAACGTCCTGAGTAATCAACTCTTTTACCCAAAAGGTTTTGTCTAAATCGTCCTTGTTTTCCTCTGAGCATGTCAGATAAAGATCGAAGTGGAGATGCAACAACTTGGCTTGATCTTTGTGATGCATCTACTAATGAATCAACTGATTCTTGCAACATTCTTTTTTCGTTTCTAAGAATGATTTCTGGTGCACCCAAACTCATTAAGTGCTTTAATCTATTATTTCTATTAATAACTCTTCTGTATAAATCGTTTAAATCTGAAGTTGCAAATCTTCCTCCAGCTAATTGGACCATAGGTCTCAAGTCTGGTGGAATAACTGGCAAGACTTCCATAAGCATAGATGTTGGAGTAATGTTTGATTTTTTCATTGCTTCAAGAAGTCTTAATCTTTTGATTAATTTAAGATATCTTTGTCCTGTTGCTTTTTCTAATTCTTTTCGAAGTTCTGAAATAACTTCATCAAAATCAAATTGTTTCATGAGGTCCAAAATTGCTTCTGCACCAGTTTTAATAGTGAAGAAAACCGGAATATCGTATTCTAATACTTTAAAGTATTCATCTTCTGATAATACAGATGAAACTTTAAGACTCTTTAATAAGCCTTCTAATGCAGATGCGATTTCATCGATTTTTTTACCTTCTGCTTCTGTTCTTTCTTGAAGTCTTGCCAATTTTTGTCGCAAAGACAAAGCTAATTCTTCTTTAATAAGCTTTTTTTGTTCTGGTTTACTTGTACCTTCTTCTGATTCTTTTGTTTTTTCTTCTGTTTCTTTCTTTAATTTGTTTTCTTCTGCTGTTTTTGATGCTTCTAATGCATCTTTTCTTTTTGCAATATTATCACTTAAATTATTTAATGCTTCTTTTTTCTTTTCTTCATCAATTCCTGTTACGAGGTAAGATGCATAGTAAATAACAGATTCAAGATTTTTTTGTGAAACGTCTAATACTGTTGATAATGGACTTGATGCACCTTTGAAAAACCATACGTGTGCAACTGGACTACTAAGTGTAATATGTCCCATTCTTTCTCTTCTGACTCTTGAGAGAGTAACTTCAACTCCACACTTGTCGCAAATAATACCTTTATATCGAATTCTTTTGTATTTTCCACAATAACATTCCCAATCTTTCGTTGGTCCAAAAATTCTTTCATCAAATAAACCGTCTTTTTCTGGTCTTAGAGTTCTGTAATTAATGGTTTCTGGTTTTGTAATTTCACCATATGACCATGCCAAAACATCTGCTTTAGAAGCTAGTAAGATTTGTAAAGATTTAAAGTCAACAAGCTTTAAATTCTTTAATTTTTTATCATTTAATATTTTTTCTGTCATTTCCATAGTATTATTACTTTAATTCTGCTGCCTCTTCAGCTTCTGGGGTCTCTATTGTATCATCTTTTACGTCTTCTGGCGAGACTGTTTCTTCTGCACCCAAGACTTCTTCTAATTCTTTTGCTTCTTGTTCTGTTTTTTCTTCATCTGCATCTTGTGCTGCTGTTGTACTTGCTGCAGCTGGATCATCTCCTGCTGCTGATGCTGCAGGTGCAGAGGTTGTATCATCTGCTGCAATTGCTGCTCCAACTGGCTTTACACCAATACCTAAAGCTTGTAATTCTTTAACGAGAACATGGAAAGATTCTGGTACTGTTGGTGTTGGGATATCTGTTCCCTTAACCATAGCTTCAAATGCTTTACTTCGACCAACAACATCGTCAGATTTAATTGTTAACATTTCTTGCAAAATGTATCGTGCTCTGTGTGATTCGAGTGCCCAAACTTCCATTTCTCCAAGTCTCTGTCCTCCCATTTGTGCTTTTCCTCCAAGAGGTTGTTGAGTAACGAGAGAGTATGGACCAGTACTTCTTGCATGAGCTTTGTCTTCAACCATGTGAATAAGTTTCATAATGTATTCAATTCCAACAACAACTGGATTTTCAAATGGTTGTCCTGTTCTACCATCAAATACTTGTGCTTTTCCATTAACTGGAAGTCCTGCTTCTTTTAATAATTCAACAATTCTGTCTTCTGAAATCTTTTCAAAGACTGGAACTGCAACTTTTTGACCTAATTTTTGTGCTGCCCAACCTAAATGAGCTTCAAGAATCTGGCCCAAGTTCATACGAGCAAGCACAGAGATAGGCTGAATAACGATATCTACTGGTGTTCCATCAGCCAAATAAGGCATGTCTGCTGCTGGAAGAATTCTTGAAATAACACCTTTGTTTCCGTGTCGTCCTGCTAATTTATCTCCAACTACTACATGTCTAAATTGTGCAACTTCTACAATAATTTTTCTGATTGTTCCAGGCTCTAATTCATCACCTTGTTTTCGGTCTAAGATTTGTACATTAACAACTGTTCCTCTTTCTCCGTGTGGCATTCTAAGGGATGTGTCTCTTACTTCCCGTGCTTGTTCTCCAAAGATAGCTCTAAGTAATCTTTCTTCTGCTGTTAATTCTGTTTCACCTTTTGGAGCAATTTTACCAACAAGAATGGCACCTGGTTCAACTTCTGATCCAACAACAATAATTCCGTCTTCATCAAGGTTTGCCAAGTCTTCTTCTGAAACATTTGGAATATCTCTTGTTGTTTCTTCAGGGCCTAATTTTGTTTCGACAACTGCTGCTTCATATTTTTCAATATGGATAGAAGATAATTTGTCTTCTTTTACTAATTTATCTGAGATAACAATAGCATCTTCATAACCCAAACCTTCAAATGATGTGTATGCAATTAAAAGATTTTGTCCAAGTGCTAATTCTCCATTTTGTGCGGCTGGACCGTCAATTAAAATATCACCCTTTTTCACTTTTTGATTTAAGACTACTTTTGCTCTTTGTGTATATGCAGTTGCATTAGATGTTCTAACGAATGCATGAATTGGATATCCTGCTTTTTGTCCTTCTTTTCCTTCTACCAAAATGCCATTTGCATCTACTTTTGCAACAATTCCGTCAAATGGTGCTCTAACAACTCTACCCATGATCTCTGCAACAACGTTTTCCATACCTGTTCCGACAACTGGTGATTCTGGATGAACAAGTGGGACTGCTTGACATTGCATGTGAGTACCCATAAGAGCTCTGTTAGCTTCATCGTGAGCAACAAATGGAATAAGTGATGCAGATGCTCCAACAACTTGTCGTGGAGTAACATCAATATATTCAATTTTTTCTTTATCTACTTCCAAAAACTCTCCTCTGTATCTTGCTGGTACACGATCTGCATTAAATTGATCTTTTTCGTTTAATGAACCAGCATGAGTAATGTAGTGTTTTTGTTCGTCTTCTGCATCTACATACACAATCTCATCAGTTGCTTTTCCATTGACAACTTTTCTGTATGGAGTTTCCAAGAATCCATGTTCATTTACTCTTGTGTAGAGTGCTAAATAGGTAACCAGACCAATATTTGGACCTTCAGGACTACGGATCGGACATACTCTTCCATATTGGGAAGCATTTATGTCACGAATAGAGAAGGCAGCTCTCTCCCTAGAGATACCTCCGGTACCCATAACGGTTAAACGATTTAAGTTGTCAATTTCTGAAAGTGGATTTGTTTGGTCTAAAATTGTTGAAAGTTGTGAGGTTCGGAAGAATTCATTTAGAGATGCCATAATTGGTCTTGCATTAATAAGATTACTAATGGATACTGGAACATCTGCTTGAATAAGAGACATTCTTTCTTTAATACTTCTTTCAAGTCTAAGAACTCCAACTCTGAATGCTGTTGTTGCTACCAATTCACCTACTGATCTAACTCTTCGGTTTGCTAAAGAATCAATATCATCAATTACACCAATTCCGTGAGTTAGGTTAATTAAATATGCAATTGTTCCAATAATGTCATCTACTGTTAATGTTCTAACTTCTGCTTGGTTAAATCCTGTTGTGCCATTAAGTTTTTTGTTTACTTTGTATCGGCCAACTGTACCTAAGTCATATCTTCTATTGTTGAAGAAAAGACCGTGAATGCTTTCACGAACCTTTTCTAAAACAATAGGTTCGCCAGGATGCATCTTCTTGAAAATTTCAATTAATGCTTCTGTTTCTGATGTTGTTTCATCTTTTGTTAAAGTATTTCCTAAATAATCTTCTGTATCTTGTAGATTAGCAAATTTGTCTTTAATATCTGCATTTGCAGAAAGACCTAATGCTCGCAAGAATGTTGTTACTGCAAATTTTCTTCTTCTGTCAATTTTTACGGTAATTGTGCCATGTCGTGTTGTTGCAAATTCTAACCAAGATCCGTGTGCTGGTCTAATTTCTGCGTTGAAAAGTTGTTTTCCGGTTACTGGGTCAATTGAGGAGGTGAAGAAGACGCCTGGGGATCTGACAAGTTGATTAACAACTGCTCTTTCAATACCATTAACAATAAAAGTTCCTCGCTCTGTCATTTGAGGAATATCTCCTAAGAAGATTTCTTGTCTTTGTGCTTTTCCTGTTTTTTTATTCAATAATGTTGCTTCTACATATAAAGGAGCATCAAATGTAATTCCTTTTGCAATTGCTTCTTGTGGAGTAACAGATGGTTTGCCAAGTCTGTAAGAATCTAAAGAAAGACTCCAGTTTTTTTCTGTAAAGTCATCAACAGGTGAGATTTCTTTTAAAGTTTCGCCAATAGCATTTTCTAAAAACCATTTGTAGGAGGTACGTTGGATTGCCAAAAGATCAAGCTTTGGCAATACTGTATAGTTTCTTCCCCAGTTTTGTCTTGTAATAGTATCTGTTTTTGGCATCAGTAATTACTTTCTGTAGTGGCAGGTCCTTGACAAAAAAATAAGGACAGGGCTCACACCCTTCCTGCAATTTTTCTGCTAAGGTATCCTGTTTATACCATAACCTGTATTTAGATGTCAAGGGTTTTTGTCATTTTGCTCAAAGCTAGTACAAGCGTAGAACAATATGAACACAAAATAGATGTACCTATATTAATACATGTTGCATAAAAATTTAGATAAAAACAGCTTTCTCCCTGCACATCAGACTGGTTTAAACCAGTTTTAATAGAATGAGGCTCTATACTATGGAATTTGCTATAATAGTAATATGACAGCCAAAGAGATAATAGATATCTATATTAGCTTCTTTGAAAAACGAGGCCATAAAAGAATTCCTAACGCCCCACTTGTGCCTGAAAATGACCCTACAACTCTTTTTACCTCATCTGGCATGCAGCCACTTGTCCCTTATTTATTGGGAGAAACGCACCCCGCAGGAACAAGACTTGTTGATGTACAAAACTGTTTCCGAGCAGTAGATATAGATGAAGTTGGAGATAACCGTCATACAACCTTCTTTAGAATGCTTGGCAATTGGTCTTTGGGTGACTACTTTAAAAAAGAACAACTTCCATGGATTTGGGAACTTTTAACAAAAGACTTGGGGTTTGATGCAAAAAAACTGTATGTAACCGTATTTAAAGGGGGAAATAGCGTGGATAAAGACGAAGAAAGTGTCTTAATTTGGAAAGATTTATTAACAAAAGCAGGCTTAAACCCAGAAGAACGTATTTTTTACTACCGTGCAGAAAAAAATTGGTGGTCAAGAAGTGGAACTCCTGACAAAATGCCAGCTGGAGAACCAGGCGGACCAGATAGCGAAATTTTTTATGATTTTGGTGCAGAATTAAAACTTCATGAAAACAGTCAATTTAAAAACCAAGAATGTCATGTTAATTGCGACTGTGGCCGATTTATAGAAATCTGCAATAGTGTTTTTATGCAATACAGAAAGCAAGGTGATGGTTCTTTGGCACTATTACCAAGACCAAATGTTGATTTTGGAGGAGGATTAGAAAGACTTCTTTTAGCTCTAGAGAATCAACCGGATGTATTTAAGACTTCCCTTTTACATCCAATCATTAAAAGCTTAGAAAAACAAACAGAAACACCTTATAAAGGCAATGAAACAAATATGCGTATTGTTGTTGACCATCTTATTGCTGCAAGTTTTATTATTTTGACAGGCATTAAACCCTCAAATAAAGAACAAGGATATATTTTGAGACGGCTTATTAGACGAAGCTTGGATCATCTCTATTCATTAAAAGAGACTCAAATTTCTCCAATTTTAGAATCTATAATTACACAATACAAAGAAACCGATCCAAAACTTGAAGAAAATTTTGAAGAAATTAAAAATACCCTTTTGGAAGAAGAACAAAAATATGCAAATACAAGAAAGGAAGCCAAAAAATACATAGAGAAAAAATATAAAGGCAAAACAGTAGGCGATGAATTAATGGGAGAAAAAGAAATCTCCGCAGATGATGCATTTATTTTATATTCAACACATGGTCTTTCTCCAACGCAAATTAAAAGTTTGGGATATACTTTTAATGATCAGGCGTTTGCTGAAAAAATGAAAGCACATAAATCATTGTCTAAAACAGCTTCTGCGGGCAAATTTAAAGGCGGTCTAGCAGATGCACAGGAATGAACTATAAAAGGTCATACCGCTACTCATTTATTACAACAAGCATTACGCGATGTGTTAGGGCAGCATGTTCATCAAACTGGATCTAATATTACAACAGAAAGATTACGATTTGATTTTAGTCATCCTGAGAAATTAACCGATGAACAA
>JAKAEF010000117.1 GCA_021820025.1 bacterium
ATATTCAAGAGAATTTATGAAAAAATATGCTATTGCTCAGCCAGAATATGCAATCTTTCATTCAGTTTTAGAAGGAGAAAAATATTTAGATTCACAAAAAGATCAACCATGGTTTGTAAAAGCATCGGGACTTGCAGAAGGAAAAGGTGCGTTACCTGCAAAAAATAATAAAGAAGCAAAAGAAAAAATTTTAGAACTGCAAAAATTTGGAGAAGCAGGGAAAACATATCTGCTTGAAAAATGGCTAAGAAGTAGTGATGGATCAAACGCAGAAGAATTTTCTGCTTTTGCTATAAGTGACGGAAATTCCTGGCAGCTTCTTGGCTTTGCTCAAGATCATAAAAGAGTGAATAATAATGATGAAGGAGAAAATACAGGAGGAATGGGAGTTAGTACACCTCCACTTGTAATTACAGAAGATATACGAAAACAAACAATAGATATTTTTGAAAAAACATTTCAAGGACTTCAAAAAGAAAAAAGAAAATATAAAGGAATTTTATATCTTGGGGGAATTTTAGTTGAAGGGAAAGTGTATATTATTGAATACAATGCTCGTTGGGGAGATCCTGAATGTGAAGTAATACTTCCCGGAATTTTAAATGACTTTTTTGAAGTTTCAATGGCAGTTATAAATGCAACTATCGACAAAATAAAAATTACAACAGATAAAAAGGCGAGGGTTGCAGTAGCAGGAGCAGCAAAAGGATATCCCGTTGACTACTCAAAAGTAAAAGGAAAAGAAATAGTTGGACTTGATAAAGCAAAGCTACTTCCAGGCATAACAATTTTTGGTGCAGGAATAAAAAAACAAGATACTAATTATTTTGTTAATGGAGGAAGAATTTTTTATGTAGTAGGAGAGGGAAGAAATGTTCTAGAAGCAAGAGAAAAGGCATATAATGCATTAAAGTTAATATCAATTGAGGGAGAAAATCTTCATTTTAGAACAGATATTGGATGGCGCGATGTACAAAGAGTGAGTTAAATCATTGACTCGCTTTTTTTTTGTATCTATACTTAATCAATGAGAAAAATTCTTATTTTCCTTTTTGTAGTTCTTCTTTCTGTTATATCAATAGTTCTTCTAGGGTCATATAAAAAAGCTATTGCACCTTCTACCACAATATCTTTAGTAAAAAAGGAGATATTGCAATCAAGTAAAGAGCCTTTTTATAAAGTTTCAGTTGCCCAGCCTGTTTTAGAAGGCATGCTAAATAAAAATTCCCAAAATGAAGTAAATGCATCAATTAATGCAGTAATTACAAATGTTATTGATCAATTCAAAAAAGAAGTTGCTACTAATAAAGTCGTTTTTAAGTTTCCAAATCCAAGTTCATTAACGATTACCTATGAAGTTTCAAGAGTAGATAATAAAATAATAAGCATACTTTTTGAAGTGAGCGATTATACGGCAGGGCAAGCACATCCTACAAATTACGCACTTCCTTTTAATTATAACGTTACTACAAAAAAAGCAATTCTGTTATCAGATATGTTTAATAAAAATTTTGATTACTTAAAAATGCTCTCTGTTATAAGTGCAAAAGATTTGCGTGAGCAATACAAAAAAGAGGGGAATAACTATGATATTTTTGTAACAGATGGTACATCGCCAAAATTAGAAAATTTTCAAAAGTTTATTTTAACAAAATCATCATTAATTATTATATTTGATCCGGCTCAAGTGGGACCTTATGTTGAAGGAATAAAAAAAGTACAAATTCCGCTTAACTCAATATCTTCCCAATTAAATACACAAAATATTTAAACTAAATAAAGTGCATTAGGGAGTAATGGCGAGACAATAGCTTCTTGTTGCATTGTTTGCCCATTAAGTAAGAACTCTGGAGCATTTATCTGCCGGTTAACAAGAGTTGTTGGTCAACAGGACTTTTTCTATTTTTTAAAAATGATTCATGCCATGGACAACCAAGCAGAATTATTTAATTTTTAATAATTCGACTTCAAAGACTAGTGTAGTAAAACCGGGAATGGTTCCTGCACCATACTTACCATATGCTAAATTGTATGGAATAGTTAATTTTCTCTTTCCACCTGTTTTCATTCCAATAATTCCAATATCCCAACCCTTAATAACATATCCTGCTCCTATTACTACCTCAAAAGGTTGATTTCTATCATAACTACTATCGAATTTTTTGCCATCAAGAAAGGTCCCTTTATAATGTACAACAATTGTATCTCCTGGTTTTACTTCAGTACCTTTTCCTGCAACAATATCTTCAATTTTTAATTCTTCATTTTTGTCCATAGAAACTATTATAACAAATAAATTTTATTTTTTCTTTCTTTAAAAATGTTATACTAAATATATGGTATCAAAACAAACAAAACAAGAAACATATACAATAAACGGTTCAGAAGTAGTAGGAAAAGTTAAAAAACTTATAGCAGAGGGCAATGTGAGAAAAATAATAATCAAAGATAAAGAAAATAGAGAAATTGCCCAATTTCCTTTAACAATTGGCGTTGTGGGTCTAGTTGTTGCTCCGGTACTTGCAGCAATTGGGACAATGGTGGCATTACTTAGTGAATGTAGTATTACTGTTGAGAAAGAGGTGTAATCTATGGCAGATGATTTTAAAAATAAGACAAATGATTTTTGGAAGAAAAAATTATCTCCTGAACAATATAGTATATTAAGAGAAAAAGCAACAGAAGCTCCGTTTACCGGAAAATTTTATAAAAATTTTCAAGATGGTATGTATCATTGTGCAGCTTGTGGTAACAATTTATTTTCTTCTGATACAAAGTTTGATTCTGATTGCGGATGGCCAAGTTTTGATAAATCATTGCAGGGAAGCGTTGAATTTAAAGAAGACGATAGTCATTTTATGCATAGAACAGAAGTTGTATGCAGCAAATGTGGATCTCATTTGGGACATATTTTTGATGATGGACCAACAGAAACGGGAAAAAGATTTTGTATTAACTCTGTTGCCCTTAATTTTACTACAAAAAGGTAAATCCCAAGACAAAATTCTTCTTTAAAGTTGTATGATCTGTTAGGATCAATATAAATATAACAATAAAATATTTATGTAAAAACAAAATAAAACAAAAAAAAAG
>JAKAEF010000118.1 GCA_021820025.1 bacterium
ATAAGCCGTTTACTTTCTTCTGTTTTGTCTCAAAAGACATCGGTTGTTGCTATTAATGAGATTATTTTGGTTATATCAGGAGCCGATAAAACATTGGAGATTGCTAAAAGAGTTGCAACTAAAAATAAAAAAATTTCAATTATTTATCAAAAAAAAAGGCAAGGAAAAGCACATGCTGTTAACGAGTTTATTCATTCTGCAAAAAATGAAGTGTTAGTTTTATTGGGAGGAGATATTCTTTTAGAAAATACAACAATAGAAAAATTAGGAAAAAAATTTATATATAAAACTGTTGGTATGACAGGAGCACATCCAGTCCCTATAAATAAAATTTCAGACGGGTTTTTAGGTTTTGCAGGAAATCTTTTATGGGACTTGCATCATAGACTTTCTTTAAAACATCCAAAAATGGGAGAAGTTATTGCTTTTAGAAAAATATTTAGACAAATTCCGATTTCTTCAAGCGTTGATGAGGCAAACATTGAGCCTCTTATTAAAGGACAAGGATATACAATTCTTTATGTGCCAACAGCTAAAATTTATAACAAAACGCCAACTACAATAAGGGATTTTGTAGAACAGCGAAGAAGAATTTTTAGCGGGCATCTAGCCGTAAAAAATGAACAGGGATATCAAGTTGCAACGCTTAAATTATCTTTTATTATTAAAGCATTATATTCATTCCTTCAAGAAAATCCAAAACCAATTTTTATTCTTTATACGTTTTTTGTTATTTTACTTGAAGGATATAGTAGATTTTTGGGCTTTCTGGATTACAAAGTTTATAAAAAAGATCATAGGATTTGGACACAAATTACCTCTACAAAGCAGTTGTTTGAAGACTAAAATTCTTATACACTAGACATAGTGCAATTATTTCTTTCAATTTTTTCTTTTATTTTTGGTCTTTTTTTCGGATCTTTTTTGAATGTGGTTATTGATCGATTTCCCAAGAAAAGATCTATTATTTTTGGAAGGTCTTGTTGTACATTTTGCAAAAAAAAACTTCAGTGGTACGATCTTATGCCAGTTCTCTCATATGTTTTTTTATTAGGTCATTGCAGATATTGTAAAAAATTTATCGGTTTTAGATACCCAATAATAGAGCTTTTAACAGGATTTTCATTTTTTGCCAGTTTCTATTTGGCAATACATACATCTTCTTTATTTACGTATCAGATTATAGCTTTTTTGTATTATGTTTTTGTTTTTTCCTGTTTATTATGTATTTTTTTTATAGATTTATGGCACGAAATAATTCCAGATTTTTTTGTGTTCCCTTTAGTTATTGTTTCATTTTTTTATACATTTTTTTTACAAATTCCTTTTCTTTTTAATGCTCTTCTTTCTGCTACAGTTTGTGCAGGATTCTTTTTATTCTTATATCTGATTACAAAAAAAAGAGGTATGGGAAAAGGAGATATAAAATTATCTTTTTTTATAGGTTTATTTCTAGGTTGGCCAAATGCTTTTCTAGCGTTGTACATAGCATTCTTGACAGGTGCTTTCGTGTCTCTCATACTAATTATATGGGGAAAAAGAAAGTTAATGGGTGGAGTAATTCCTTTTGGTCCATTTTTAGTTTTAGGAACAGTAATAGCTCTTCTTCTCGGAAACGAAATCTGGCAACAAATTCTTCACTTTCTCTTTTAAGCCGTTTTGCAAAAGGATTTTCATTGATTGAGCTTGTTGTTGTCATTGGCATGTTGGCAATTTTGTTTACGGTTCTTGTTGGTATATTAAATCCTCTAACGCAAATAAATAAAGCAAGAGATACACAAAGAGAACATGATCTGGAACAAATCAGAACAGCTGTGGATACATACTATGCCGATACAGGATGTTATCCCCAAACAATTCCCTTTAATTTTAGTTTTTCAAAAGGAACTTCTGTTTATTCCCAAAAAATTCCACAAGATACTAATTGCAGTTCTAATTCTCCTGCTTCTTGCTATTTATATGAAACAGATACAACATCATCATGCCCTCAATGGAGTGTTCTCTACGCAAAATTAACAAATCCTATTATTAATACAAACAAAGTATATTGTCCTTTATCTCAAATGCAAAACTGCAATGCAACAAACTATACTTCTCTTGGATATAACTATTGTCTTGTTTCTGGAAATATTGATTGCAGTTATATTGCCGGTAATCCTCTTCCTTCTCCGGTTTACTTAACGCCAACGCCAACAGGTCCAATCCTTCCTGCAACGCCTACTACAACATTAACTCCAACACCTATCCCAACTTGTGTCCCAGGATATACACAGCTTATCTATTCATGCTCAGGAGGTCCACCTGCCCGTTGTGGTATTGTGCCGGCTGGTCAGGGTCAATTTTGCGGTTCTCCTGGCTGTACAGACGGAGCATGCTGTTTTAATCAATGCTTATGAAAAACCAAAAAGGATTTACACTTATTGAGTTAGTTGTTGTTATTGGAATTTTGGCAATTCTTGCAGCCTTTGTGTTTGCGCTTCTAGATCCATTAACTCAGTTTCAGAAAAGTGATGACGGAAAACGCAAATTTGATTTAGCGCAAGTTCAAAGAGCTCTAGAACAATATTATCAGGATTATGGACGATATCCTAAATCAAATGGAAGTTATCAAATACTCGATTCAGGAGGCTCTGCTGTTGCATGGGGGTCAACTACATCCCTTTGGCAACGATATCTGTCTCTTTTGCCCAATGATCCGTTGTATCCTAGCAGAAGATACGTTTATTACGTAGATACAACTGGACAAAAATATTGGATTTATGCTTCACTAGAAAGGGGGACGAAAGATCCAAATGTGTGTACCAGCGGTGGAAGCGGAAAGTGTTCAAGTCTTACATCAAATGGCATTTCTTCCGGCGCTTGCGGGCAAACATGTAATTTTGGAGTTTCAAGTCCAAATGTAACACCATGAAAAATATTATAAAAAATCAAAAAGGATTTACCTTAATAGAATTATTAATTGTTGTCGCAATTATTGGCATTTTAGCTACCCTTTTAATGAGTAATTTTATTGGGGTTAGACAAAGAGCAAGAGATGGCCAAAG
>JAKAEF010000119.1 GCA_021820025.1 bacterium
CTCACTTACAATGTACCGCATTTGTTCATGCTGTTACCGTAGGAGTAAAGGCAGATATTACAGCAGCTGGGGGTGGAAACGCAAAAGATTATGCAGGAAGAAAAATTCCTGGCTATACATGGATACCTTACGTAAAAGATCTATTACCACAAGTTGGCGACGTCATTATTTGGTATTACAATCATATTGCAGTCGTAACAGGTGTAGAGCCAGATGGTTCTATAGATGTAGCAGAAGCAAACGGAGGAAATGGCTCTGTTGATGTTGCTCATATGTCTCTTGATTCATGGACGAATGGAGTTGCAGGATGGCAGAGAGAAAATGCACAATAATAATATGAAGAGATATCTTTATCTAATTTTAGGACTTTTTATTCTATTTATTGTTATTATTCCATTTTCTGTATCCTTTATTTTTAAAACTCCTTTACAAAAAGTTATTTTTTACACATTCCCTACTCCTACCCCAATAGCTCCCCCATCTGAAACTCTTAAATATGTTGCCCCATCTGTTATATCGACTAGTCCAACAAATGGACAAACAAATGTTCCTGTAAATACTCCAATTACCATTATTTTTAACAGGCCAGTTTCTGCAGATGAACTTACATTTTGGGTTGGTCCTAATATTTCTGCGACAACCTCTATCTCTGGTAATACACTTACTGCAACACTATCTACTGTATTAGATCAAGGGACAACGTATGGATATAATATAAAGTTAAAAAATGGCTCTGCTGCAAAATCAGTATACTTTACAACCGAAGGAACAGGTCCAGCCAGCAATACTCTTTATGATCCGGTCAGAGAATTACAAAGCTCCCAAGATAAACAACTACATCCTGACATTTATATTTCAAATGAGATGCCATATACAGGAGACTTATTCCATGTTTCTTATTCATATACCGCTTCACCCAACAGTCATATTTATTTTTCTGTTTTACTCTATGGAAACAATCAAAATGCAGCTAAACAAGACTTTGTTTCTTGGGTAAAATCTTTAGGAATTACTGATCAACAAATAAATACTATGGATATTCGTTATTCCCAACCTCAAGGAGAACTATAATTATTCTTGAGTCCGAATAGGCATTATTAAATGAAGAAATAAATCATTTTTTGCAATTCTAAAAACTCCTGGATTAAGTGGTCCCGTCATTTCAAAGGTTAAATCATTCTCTGAAACATTTCCTAATACGTCTAAAAGATATCTCACATTAAAAGCTATTTCGTTTTCTTCTCCTTCTAATTGAGCTTCTACCTCTACTGTATTTTCTCCAAGAGAAGGCGTTTTTGCAGATACAATAATTTTTGTCTTTTGCAAAGAAAGAGTAACAATATTTGCTGTTTCCCTTGCAAAAATTGAGCATGTTTTAACAGCTTTTAATAATTCTTCTCGGTCGAATGCTATTTTTGCAGAGAAATCTGTTGGAATAATTTTTTGATAATTTGGATATTGTGCTTCAATAAGTCTTCCTACTAATACCGTTTCGTCTTGCTCAAAAATAATTTGGTTACTCTGAGAAGAAATATATAATGCTATGGGAGAATTTTCTTTAAACCATAATACTTCTTTTATTACCCGAACAGGTACCAGAATTGTTTTGTCGCTTTCTACAATGCCCTCAGACAAATCTTTCTTTAATGAAAGCCTATATCCGTCTGTTGCTACAAATGTAAGCGTTTTTTCTTCTTTTTTTATTAATACACCCGAAAGTGCCGGTCTTGTTGTTTCAATACTTGCAGCAAAGGCAACCATACTTAAATCATGTCGTAATGTTTCTGGCTTAACCTCAATGAGCTTTTCTCCTTTTTCTTCGTATAAAGATGGGAATTCTTCTCTACTCATTGTTTGCAAAACACTATTTGTTTTTTTACTTTGAATCATTAATGATCCATCTTTTACGGTTAATGTTATCTTTTCTTCTGGAAGTGCATTAATAAGCTCTGTAAAAAGTTTTGCTGGAACTGTAGTTGCTCCTTTTTCTTCTACTTGTACAGGAATTATTGTTTCTATTCCTATTTCCAAATCCGTTGCGCTGATTACTAGTTTGTCTTCTCTTGTCTCAAGTAAAAAGTTAGATAATATAGGAAGTTGTACTCGGGAAGAAATTGCATGATTAACAAAAGATAATTTTTTCTGTAGATTTCCAGTTAGTACAGAGACTTTCATATATATTCTTTTGTTGTTGTAGTAGTGTATATGGAAAAGTGGAAAAAAGCAAGAGACTGAGGCTAAAATTAATGTGGATAACGTGTTGATAACTTTGGGGATATCGTGTTGAAAACTTTTGCTTAAAAAGAATGTTTATAACTTATCCCCGCAACGTTTTAGTTATCCCCCGGATTTCCTCATGAAACGCAGGAACCGTTTCAAGCATGTTTTCCACTTTTTCTACACCGTGCATAATTGTTGTATGATCTCGTCCTCCAAGCACATTACCTATTTCAACAAATGTTAGACCAAGCTCCTTTTTTAATAAGTACATCGTTGCCTGTCTTGCTCTAACAAGAGAAGCATCTCTTTTTGGACCTTTTAATTGTGTTGCTTTAATGTTGTAAAAATCGCAAACAGATTTAATAATGTCATCTGAATGAAACGAGTGCTTATCTTCTTTTGTAGCATTTAATGATCGAGAAGCAGATTCAGCAGTAATTTCCTGATGTCTTGTTGCAGCTTCTGTGACAACTCTAAGTAAAGCTCCCTCTAAACTCCTAACATCTTGTTCTTTTTCAGCAATTGCCTTTGCAACATCTATAGAAATAGTAAATCCAAATTTTTCAGCCTTCTTTAAAATAATTGCTGTTCTCATTTCAAAATCCGGTGCTTCTATATCTACGGTTAGTCCTCCAGCAAATCGAGAAGAAAGCCTGGCCTCAAGTTTTTTAATTTCAGAAGGTGGTCTGTCAGATGACAAAACAATTTGTCCTCCCTGATCAATAAGTGTATTAAAGGTATGAAAGAGCTCTTCTTGTACTCTGTCTTTCCCTGCAATAAATTGCACATCATCTATAATCAACAGATTTGCAGATCTAAA
>JAKAEF010000011.1 GCA_021820025.1 bacterium
ATATTTACAAAAATAAAAAATAGGCTATGAAACTTCGAAAAATATTATTTTTTTTGGCGTCTTTATTATTACTTCTGAACAGTATTTTTGTCCCCAGTTCTGTTAAAGCTCAAACTGCTACTCCAACAACTACGCCAACACCAACATCTGTCTCTGCTCCAGATAATTCTTCACAAATTAGTGACTTACAAAGTAAAATAAACGATTTGTTAAATAAAATAAGTGATTTAAAGGGACAAGAAAAAACGCTTTCTTCCCAAATTGCATTAATGGATAGTCAGATTAAAGTAACAGAATACAGAATTGAGGCAACACAAGAACAAATTTTATCTTTAGAAGAAGATATAGATACAGCACAAAATAAAATTAGTAATCTTGAAGGATCATTAAATAATTTAACAAAAATTATGGCAAACAGGATTGTAACAGGATATGAAGTAGGCAGTGAAAATCCTTTCCAACTATTAGTTGCATCAAGTTCAATTGGTGATTTTTTTAAGAGGTCAAGTTATTTAACAATTGTAGAGCGTCATGATAAACAATTAGTTTATGACACAGTGCAAGCAAAAAATGATTATGCAAATCAAAAACAAATTTACGAAGATGAAAAGAAAAAAGTTGTTGCTCTTCAACAGCAATTACAAAATTATACAAATGACTTAAATAATCAAAAGAAAGAAAAACAAGAATTACTTACAGAAACACAAGGAAATGAAGGAGTATATCAACAACAGTTGGCAGCATATCAAGCACAATTGTCTGCATTATCGAATTTTGCTACATCACGTGCAGGCGTAGGGGGGAGCATTATTCCTCACGAGGACTTATCTGATGGTTGGGGAAAATATTATAACCAAAGAGATGCAAATTGGGGAAATAACATGATTGGATATTCATCAGAACAAATTTGGCAAGTAGGCTGTTTATTAACTAGCTATGCAATGGTTTCAACTCATTTTGGAAGTACAGTAACACCCGCTAATGTTGCATCGAATACAGATAATTTTGCTCTTGGAACTGCTTTTTTCAGATTACCGGGTCCGGCACCAGCGGGTCATTCTGTCTCGTATGTGCAAAATCCTTCTCTGGATAGTCTGAGAAGTGCTCTTAATAGTGGGAGTATTGTTATTGCTGGTCTATCTGCAAATGGAGGTCCATCACCTGCTCATTACTCTGATCACTGGATAGTTTTACGTGGAGTTGATGGCAATAGTTTTAGAATTAATGATCCATGGTATGCAGATGGAATGAATGCATTATTGTCTGATCATTATTCTGGTTGGACTATTATAGAAGCAAGAATATATAATTAAATTTAGATTCTTCTCTGTAATGAATCTAAAAATATCTATTATAATCCCTTCATTTGCGGGGATTATTTTTTTTCTCTTTTTTTCTGTTCTCAAAGTTTTGCTAGTCGGAGCATGATTATTACTTCGAATGAAACCTCTATTTATGGAGACGAAGAAATAACACTCTCTGCTTCTCCTATCTGTTCAGAAATTCTAGGAAGTAGTATTTCTGCAAATCCTACAGCGACAATTAAAAATTTTGAGAATAAAAAACAAAAAAATATTTTTTTTCTTTTTCCATTAATAGGAGGTATAATTTTATTAACAGGTTGTGCAGTTACAGCTTTTCTGATATATAAAAAGAAACAAAATGTTTATGAATAAAACAGTTATAACTTCATCAGCTACAGAAACCCAAAAAGTAGGAAAAGAATTTGGTCAACAATTATTACCTGGTGATTGTGTTTTATTATATGGTAATTTAGGTGCGGGTAAAACAACCTTTGTACAAGGCATGGCTCAAGGATTAGAAATTACAAAAAGAATCATTTCTCCAACCTTTGTTATAGTAAGAAGCTATGAAATAAAAAAAGGAATGTTTTACCATGTTGATTTATATAGAATAGAAACAAAACATGATGCAGAAGGGACCGGCCTTTTTGATATTCTAAAAAATGAGAAAAGTATTGTTGCAATAGAATGGCCTGAAAAGTTAGACGGATTATTACCTTTTAAAAGATGGGAGGTTGTATGCAATTATGTTGACGAACAACACAGAAGCATCAGCATTACAAAAAGGGATTGAAATTATAAAAAATGGAGGAGTAGTTATTTTTCCAACTGATACAGCATTTGGCATTGGTTGTAGAATAGATAATGAAAAGGCAATTCAAAGATTATTTAGTATTAAAAAAAGAGATGTATCTCAAGCAGTTCCTGTTTTAGTCAATGGATTTGAAATGGCACAAACACTTTTAAAACCTATTCCTCAAGAAGTGTATGAAAAACTTATAAAACCTTTTTGGCCAGGTGGTTTAACTATTATTTTGCCCTGTCTTACAGAAAAAGTTTCGCCACTTTTACGGGGGAATGGTGAAACACTGGGAGTGAGAAGTCCAAATCATCCAATAACACAAGCACTTATTGCGGGTGTGGATGTTCCACTAATTGGTACCTCTGCAAATTTGCATGGTCATAAAACACCATTTGTGATTGCTGACCTAGAAAAAGAATTAATAAATACTGTAGATTATATTGTGCCGGGAGAAAGTTATGGACAAAAAGCATCAACAATTGTAGATTGTTCAACATCTCCTTGGAAAATTGTTAGAGAAGGTGCTATAAAATTAGATATATGAACACACTCTTTATAGATACAACAAGTAATCAAGAGATAACAGTTGCGATTAGTAAAAATGGAATAGAAGAAAAGATTACACAACAACTCACAAATCATAAATCCCAAATTGTATTGCCTCTCATAGAAAAATTGCTTAAAAAACAACAGATGACTCTGCATGATTTAAATGCAATCTCGGTAAATCCAGGTCCTGGATCATTTACCGGAGTGAGAGTTGGAGTTTCTGTTGCAAACGCTCTTTCTTTTGCATTACAAATTCCGGTAAATGGAAAAATATTCTCAGAAAATACCCCTCTTGTTGAGCCAATATATGGCTGATATACTGACTTTATGAAGCACTTCCTTCGTCATTTGTTTCTTCCTCATCATTCTAATAATCAAAGAGCAAGATTGCTGCATCATTCAAGTATTTTAGCAATTTCTTTTTTGCTTCTCATTGCAACAGCAGCATTAAATGTAGTCCAAAAAAATTTTCCAGAGGTTTTGGGTACATCTGCAAATATTGCAACGCAAGATTTATTGGTACTTACAAACCAGGCAAGAGCACAAAATAATCTTCCTCCTCTTAGTTACAATGATGCATTGGCAACTGCAGCATATTGGAAGGGCGTTGATATGTTTACGAATAATTATTGGGCACATATTGATCCAAAAACTGGAGATACGCCATGGGTTTTTATTCAAAAATCCGGATATAAATATACCTATGCTGGAGAGAATTTAGCGCGAGGATTTGGAGATGCCCCAAGTATTGTAAATGCCTGGATGGCAAGCCCATCGCATAGAGCAAATATGCTTTCTCCCAATTATCAAGATGTTGGATTTTCTGTGCAAGAAGGGACATTAACCGGAGAACCAAATACGATTTTAGTGGTCGAAATGTTTGGAGGTAAATCAATTCCTCCTTTAACTAATAAAACAGCAACTTCAACTCATGAACCTGTTGTTGTGGGTAAGGTTGAGGCAGCAGGAGCAAATCAAAATATACAGCAACATCAATCTTTTACTCAATCACCCGTTGTTGATAAGTTTTCATTTGCAAAAAATATTACCCAATTTTTGCTACTTCTTTTCATAGTTATCTTTATCTTGGACATACTTCTTATTGAGAAGAAAAAAATTTCCAGAATTGTTGGTCATAATTTAGATCATATTTTGTATCTTTTAGCTATTCTCGCATTTGTAGTATTCTTAAGTAGCGGAACCATTTTTTAATATGAAGCATCATGTAATTTATTATGTAACTCTTTTAATTGTTCTTGCTCTTGGCATTGGTCTGGCAATGTATGTGCATGGACAAAAACAGTTACAAGTAGCATTAGTTGTTTTAACTTCAATTTTTTATGTTGTTTGGGGAGTGGTGCATCATGCTGTGCATCATAGTTTTTCAATAAAAATTATGCTAGAATACATAGCAATTGCCATCTTTGGTATTTCTATAATATTTTTTGTACTTAATATTGCATTATGAAAGGAATTGTACTCGCAGGAGGCCTAGGAACACGATTATACCCATTAACTCATGTAACAAATAAACATCTTCTTCCGGTGTATGATAAACCAATGATTTTCTATCCTATTCAAACATTGGTTAATGCAGGTATTAAAGATATTTTAATTATAACCAGTGGCCCTCATGTGGGACATTATCTTGGTGTTTTAAAAAACGGAAAAGAATTAGGAGTTGCTCATTTGGAATATGCGTACCAAGAAAAGCCTGATGGTGGTATTGCCGATGCTCTTTCTTTGGCTCGAGACTTTGCAAAAAATGATACCATGGCAGTAATTTTAGGAGATAACACAACAGATGCAGATATTACTCAAGACGTTATGTCATTTACAAAAGGTGCTAAATTGTTCTTAAAAGAAGTTCACGATCCAACGCGATATGGAGTTGCGGAATTTGATCCACAAGATAATTCTCAAATTATCGGTATAGAAGAAAAACCTAAAAATCCAAAAAGTAATTATGCGGTAACAGGATTGTATTTATATGATAAAACCGTTTTTGACAGAATTAAAACAATAAAACCGTCAGAAAGAGGACAGCTTGAAATTACCGATGTTAACAACGAGTATATTAAATCTAAGGAATTAGCATGGGCAGAACTAAAAGGTTTCTGGAGTGATGCTGGAACATTTAAGAGTCTTTTTAATGCTAACCAATTTTGGGCTCTCAAAGAAGAAGGAAAAATTTAACTCCAATAATGAGTCAAAAAAATCTTGATCCACTATCTGAAAAAACAATATTTAAAGCAAAGTTATTTGATGTTTCTGAAGTGGGAATCAAATTAAAATCTGGTCGAGAGGTTGTTCATCATGTAGCAAAAAGAAGACCAACAGTATGTGTTCTTCCATTAACAAAAAATAATGAAGTGTATCTGGTTTCCCAATATAGGTACATGCTCAAAAAAAATAGTCTGGAGCTGATGGCTGGTTTTATTGATGCGGGTGAAGATCCACTAACAGCAGCAAAAAGAGAACTAGATGAAGAAACAGGAATAAAAGCAAAAAATTGGAAAGAATTAATGACTGTTGATATGTCTGCAAGTGTATTTAATGCAGTTTCTTATTTATTTTTAGCTCAAGATTTAGAACAAGGAATTGCTCATCCAGAAGAAGAGGAAGATATAACCGTTGTTAAAATGCCGTTAGAAGAGGCGGTAGAAAAAGTAATTACTGGACAAATGACAACAACAATGAGTATTATTGGTATACTTTTATTAGACAAGTTGGTTAAGGAGAAAAAAATATGAAAATTCTTGTTACAGGCGGTGCAGGATTTATAGGAGCAAATTTTGTTTTATATTGGTTAAAACAACATCCAGAAGATTTTATTATTAATGTAGATAAATTAACGTATGCTGGTAATTTAGAAAATCTTAAAGAAGTACAACAAAACCCCAATTATTCATTTCTAAAAGCAGATATTTGTAACCGAGAGCAGATGGAAAAAGCAATGCAGGGAGTAGATACTGTTGTCCACTTTGCAGCAGAAAGTCACGTTGATAGATCAATTATGAACCCTGAAGAATTTGTTGTAACCAATGTTGTTGGAACACAAGTACTACTTGATGCAGCGCTTAAAGCAAATGTAAAACGTTTTCATCACGTTTCAACAGATGAAGTATTTGGAGCACTTCCTTTAAATTCAAGTGAAAAATTTTCAGAAAATACACCATATAATCCGCACAGTCCATATTCTGCCAGTAAAGCAGGATCAGATCATTTAGTGAGAGCATACGCAGATACTTATGGCTTACCAATAACTATTACCAATTGTTCAAATAACTTTGGTCCTTATCAATTTCCTGAAAAAATTATTCCCCTAGCTATTACCAATGTTATTGAAGGCAAAAAAATTCCAATATATGGAGACGGATTGTATGTGAGAGATTGGTTGTATGTAGAAGATCACTGCCGCGCAATAGATTTGGTTTTGCAAAAAGGAAAAATTGGAGAAACGTATTGTGTTGGTGGATTAACTGAGGACATAAATAATTTAGAAGTTGCCAAAAAAATCTTAAAAATTTTAGGAAAAGACGAAAGTAGCATTGAATTTGTAAAAGATAGACCAGGTCATGATAGAAGATATGCCATTAATTGGACAAAAATAAAAACAGAACTTGGATGGCAACCGCAATATGATTTTGATACATGGCTTGAAAAAACAGTTGCTTGGTATAAAGAAAACCAGTGGTGGTGGAAAGATATAAAAAGTGGTACCTATAAAGAGTATTACGAAAAACAATATGGACAAAAATAAGATTATAGGTACTGGTTTAACCGGACTTGTTGGTTCCCGCATTGTAGAACTTTTACCCCAGTTTTCTTTTGAAAATATTAGTCGTTCAACTGGAGTTGATATTACAAAGAAAGAAATAGTTTTAGAAACAATCAAAAATTCATCTGCTTCTATCGTTTTACATATGGCTGCAAAAACAAATGTTGATGGGTGTGAGGCAGACAAGCAGTTTGGAGAAAACGGAGAAGCGTGGAAAATAAACGTTTTAGGGACAGCAAATATTGTAGAAGCATGTGAAAAAACAGGGAAAAAATTAGTTTATATTTCAACCGATATGGTTTTCCCAGGAGATAAGCCGCTGGGGGAAACATACTCAGAAGAAGAAATGCCAAATCCTAAAAATTGGTATGCAACCACAAAATATCAAGCAGAACGATTGGTTAGTGCGGCACAGACTCCAACTCTTATTATAAGAATTGCATACCCATATAGAGCAAATTTTGAAAAAAAAGAATATGTTAGGGTTTTTATTGATTTGTTAAAAAATCAAAAGGCAATAAAAGTAGTTGAAGATCATTATTTTACTCCAACATTTATAGATGATATTCCTTTGGCACTTGATTTACTTTTAAAAACAAATCAAACTGGAATTTTCCATGTTGCAGGAAAAGAAGCAGTAAGTCCGTTTATAGTTGCGCAAAAAATAGCAGAAATGTTTAATTTTGATAGTTCTTTAATAACAAAAACTACAAGAGAAGAATACTTTAAAAACAAGGCTATTAGGGGCTTTAATTTATCACTAAATAATGATAAGATAGAAAAGCTTGGTATTTCTTTAACTTCCTTTTCTCAAGGACTAGAAGAAATAAAAAAACAACTTGTATGACAGTAACATTTGTAGGACATGGATATGTAGGTCTTGTTACAGCAGCAGTTTTTGCAGATTTGGGCAATACTGTCTGGGTTATTGGACACACTCCTGAAAAAGTTGAAAACCTCAAAAATGGTATTTTACCAATTTATGAACCAGGTCTTGAAGAAATTGTTAAAAGAAATGTAGCCGCAAAACGACTTTTGTTTACATTAGATTATAAGGAATCAATTCCAAATTCCGATGTTGTCTTTATTGCAGTTGGGACACCACCAAAACCAACAGGAGAAGCAGATCTTTCTGTTGTATATGATGTTGCAGATAAAATTGGTAAGCATTTAGATGGCTACACCGTTGTTATTGTAAAAAGTACTGTTCCAGTTGGTACAAACAGAAAAGTTGAAGCAATGATACATAAAGTAAAACCAGAAAAAGCTATGTTTGATGTTGCTTCAGTCCCAGAATTCTTAAGAGAAGGACAAGCAATTGGTGATACACAACACCCAGATAGAATTGTTATTGGATCAGATTCTCAAAAAGCAAAAGATACATTAGTAGCACTTCATAAGCCAATTATTGAAAATAATGGAACAGATACTCATTTGGTGTTAACAACTTTAGAAACAGCAGAAATGATTAAATATGCTGCTAATTCCTTCTTGGCAACAAAAATTAGTTTTGCCAATGCAATTGCACAATTATCTGAAAAAGTTGGAGCAAACGGTCCAGACGTATTACAAGCTGTTGGTCTTGACAGCAGAATCGGTCCAAAATTCTTAAATGCAGGAGCTGGATATGGAGGAAGTTGTTTCCCTAAAGATGTAAAAGCTCTTATTGCAATAGCTGACGGATATGGCTATGACTTTAAACTCCTTAAAGATGTAGAAGCAATTAATAAAGAAGCAATGCATGCAATTGAAGAAAAAGTACAAAAAGTTCTTAATGGATCAGTTGAAGGAAAAACAATTGCAGTTCTTGGATTGGCATTTAAACCAGACACAGATGATATGAGAGATGCTCCATCCAGAACCATTATTCCAGCATTAATTAAAAAAGGTGCAACGGTAAAAGCTTTTGATCCTATTTCTATGGAGAATGCAAAACGATTACCAGAATTTAAAGGATTAACATTTGCCAAAAATGCGCAAGAAGCAGCAAAAGATGCAGATATTCTAGTTATTTTAACAGAATGGAACGAATTTAAACTGTTATCTCTTAAAGAAATTAAAAAACTTCTTAAAAATCCTGTCATTATTGATGGAAGAAATATTTATACCCCTGAAGAAGCAAAGGCACTTGGCTTTACCTACATTGGAGTCGGTAGATGAAAAAAGTTTTAATAACAGGAATTTCCGGTTTTGCAGGTAGTTTTTTAGCAGAATATTTACTAGAACAAGGGTATTCTGTCTCAGGAACAGTTTTAAGTGGCACAACTTCTCCTAATATTTCCCACATTGCAGACAAGTTGCAATTATTTTCTGTTAATCTTTTAGAAAAAGAATCTGTTGAAAAAATTGTTGCAGATAGTAAGCCAGATGAAATTTATCATTTAGCCGCCCTTACTTCTCCTGCAAAAAGTTTTGAAAATCCGCAAGAAACTATTATGAATAATGTGATTGCAGAAATGAATATTTTTGAAGCAGTTAAAAAATCAGGTAATTTATCCAAAATCCTTATTACTTCCTCTGCAGAAGTCTATGGAATGGTATCAGAAAAAGATTTACCAATAAACGAACAAACTCCTCTTATGCCTGGCAGCCCTTATGCGGTTTCTAAAATTACTCAAGATTTTTTAGCTCTGCAATATTTTCTTTCGGCAAAAATTCCCGTTATTCGTGTTAGACCGTTTAATCATATTGGTCCAAGACAAGCCCCTGCTTTTGTTGTTGCCAGATTTGCCAGTCAAATAGCAAATATAGAAAAAGGAAGTGCAGAGCCCGTTCTTAAGGTTGGGAATTTATCTGCAAAGCGAGATTTTACCGATGTGAGAGATATTGTTAAAGGGTATGTTGCATTAATGCAAAAAGGGACTATGGGAGAGGCATACAATATAGGAAGTGGTGTTTCCTATAAAATTGAAGATATTTTAAATAAATTACTCTCTCTAAGTACTATTAAAGTAAAAGTAGAAGTTGATCAATCGGTATTTAGACCGGTTGATGTACCAGATTTAGTTTGTGATATTACCAAAATTAAAAACCAAACTGGTTGGCAACCAACAATTTCATTAGACGAAACATTAAAAGATACGCTAGACTATTGGAGAAAGATTGTTTAAAATATATTCTAGGTTCGATTAGTACATAAAAATGAAAAAAGCATTAATTACCGGAATTACAGGACAAGATGGTTCTTATTTAGCAGAACTTCTTTTATCTAAAGGCTACAAAGTTTATGGCATGATTCGCCGGCTTAGCGTTCCAAATTTAGAAAATATTAGGCATATTATGGATAAAATAGAACTTTTATCCGGAGATTTATTAGATCAAGGGTCATTAATCGATGTTGTTAGAGAATCAGATCCTGATGAAGTATACAATTTGGCTGCACAATCATTTGTTAAAGCATCTTGGGGGCAACCAGTTTTAACCGGTGAATTTACCGGTCTTTCAGTAACCAGAATGCTTGAAGCAGTTAGAATTATCAAACCATCTGCACGTTTTTATCAGGCATCTTCATCTGAAATGTTTGGAAAAGTTACCGAAACCCCACAAAAAGAAACAACAAGATTATATCCACGAAGTCCATATGGTGTTGCAAAAGTATATGGGCACTACATAACTGTAAACTATAGAGAAAGTTATAACATGTTTGCATGCTCGGGGATCTTATTCAATCATGAATCTCCACGAAGAGGAGAAGAATTTGTGACTAGAAAAATTTCAAAAGCAGTTGCAAGAATTGCACTTGGAAAGCAAGATAAATTGGAACTTGGAAATTTAGATGCAAAACGAGATTGGGGATATGCAAAAGATTATGTTGAGGCAATGTGGCTTATGCTTCAGCAAGAGAAAGCAGATGATTATGTTATTGCAACAGGTGAAACACATAGTATTGCAGATTTCTTAGAGCTTGCATTCAATGTTGCAGGAGTTTCTGATTGGCAAAAATATATTTCAGCAAATCATCCAAAACATGTTAGACCAGCAGAAGTAGATTTGCTAATTGGTGATGCAAGTAAAGCAAAAAATATTCTTGGTTGGACTCCAAAAACTTCTTTTAAAGAATTAGTTGAGATAATGGTAAAAGCAGATCTTGAAAGGGAAAAGAATTCGTAATGTATGCAGACAGTATGGATAGCAGGCGGGGCAGGTTTTATAGGCTCACATCTTTCTGAGCATCTTCTTAACAATGGTTTTCAAGTCATTTGTTTGGACAATTTTATTACAAGTGGTGAAGAAAATATTTCTCATTTAAAAGACAATCCAAATTTCACGTTTATCCACCAAAATATTATTGATTTTCCCCTAATAGAATCAAAAAAATTACCAAAACCGAATTTTATTTTTCATTTAGCTTCTCCAGCTTCGCCAAATAAACATAGTAAAAGAAGTTATATTGCCTATCCAATAGAAACATTACAAGTTAATTCCTTGGGCACATATAACTTATTAGAAGCTGCAAAAAATGCCAATGCTAGATTTTTATTTGCATCAACATCCGAAATTTATGGAGATCCAAATATTTCTCCACAACCAGAAACTTATTTTGGAAATGTTAATCCAAACGGAGTCAGGTCTGTTTATGATGAAGGAAAACGATTTGGAGAAGCTATTACTATGGCATATGTAAGAAAGTTTAATCTTGATGCTCGGATGGCTCGTATTTTTAATACCTATGGACCTAAAATGCAAATAGATGATGGGCGTGTTGTTTCTAACTTTATCATAGAGGCACTAAAAGGAGAACCTTTAACGGTATATGGTAAAGGTGAACAGACAAGAAGTTTTTGTTATGTTTCAGATATGGTAGAAGGATTAACACGGCTTATGATGCATGATGGAATTCCGGGAGCAGTTATTAATCTTGGGAATCCAATAGAGAAAAAAATTGTAGAATTCGCTACAATAGTTAAAGAGCTAACAAAAACGACATCAGAAATTGTTTTTGAAGAACTGCCAGAAGATGATCCAAAGCAGCGAAGACCAGATATAACCCGTGCCAAAGAAATTCTTCGCTGGGAACCATCAGTTTCTTTAACAGAAGGCTTAGAAAAAACGATTGCATATTTTAAACAAGTCATATGAAAATTTTTATTGTTCCTGCAACATACAACGAAAAAGATAATATTGAAAAATTTATTATTACCCTTGAAGAAGAAGTTTTCCCAAAGATTAAAAACCACGAAATGCATATTTTAGTTGCAGATGATAATTCTCCCGATGGAACTGGCGAAATCGTTAAAAAGTTAATGAAAAAATATAAAAATCTTGGCATTAACCAGGGACCGAAAAAAGGATTAGGTGCAGCCTATGTTAGGGCAATGGGTTATGCCATAGAAAAAGAAGGAGCAGATGTTGTTGTTAGTATTGATGCGGATTTTCAGCATGATTTATTAAAGATTCCTGCATTTATTGAAAAAATAGATAAAGGTTACGATGTTGTTATAGGAACCCGTTACAGTGATGGGGGATCAATTCCTGAAAATTGGCCAGTTCAGCGAAAAATATTTTCTGTTGTCGCAAATTTATTTGTCAGAAGTGTTTTTATGCGGTTTAACATTCATGACTGGACAGGAGGATTTAGAGCAATTAGAAAAGAAGTTTTTGAAAAAGAAAAAGAAGAAATGAAAGAATTTAATGGATATATTTTCCAAATTGCGTTTCTTCATAAGGCTGTTAGAGATGGGTTTACAATTGGAGAAGTTCCTTTCCATTTTTCCGACAGAACACTAGGGAGTTCTAAAATTGCACCACTTAGTTATATTATGAATGTTGTTTGGTTTGTTATTACAACCAGAATAAAAGAAATAGCAACCGGAAGTTTTGGAAAATTTTTAGTAGTTGGAGGTATTGGATTTGTACTTAATGCAGTTATACTTAAAATACTTCATGATACATATAAAATTGATCCATTTTTTGCAAATTTGGTTGGAGCTGCTGTCGCAATTTTTTCAAATTATAATTTAAACAACATCTGGACATTTAAAGAGCATAAAATTCATGGGATGGTTCAATACCTGTGGAAAATGGTGCAATTTTATGCGACCTCTGTTTTTGGAGTTGTATTTATTCAATCAGGTGTAATTTTTATTGGAGACAAGATTATTGGGCCAGATATCATTTTCCATTTTGGACCAGTTGCTATTAGATACTACATGATTTACTTTGTTCTCGGGACAGGTTTATTATTAATCTGGAATTTCTTTATTTACAGCAAATTTATTTGGAAAAAGAAAAAATAAGGGCTTCTTATTATGAAAAAATGGTTTCCACGAGTATTATTAGCGCTCATTCTCATTTTTGCTGCATTTTTACGGTTGTATAGAATAGAAGATTACATGACCTTTCTGGGAGATGAGGGTCGAGATGTATTAGTTGTTTACAATATACTTCATGGACATTTAACTCTTTTAGGACCTACTTCAAGTGTTGGAGGATTTTTCTTAGGACCAATTTATTACTACTTTATGGCTCCATTTCTTTTACTTTTTAATTATAATCCCGTTGGCCCGGCAGTTATGGTTGCACTTTTTGGCATTTTTACTGTTTGGTTTGTATATAAAATTGGCAGTGAATTTTTTAATAAAGCAACTGGGTTAGTTGCAGCATTTTTATTTTCTATCTCTCCAATTGTTATTGCTTACTCCCGGTCATCCTGGAATCCAAATCTTATGCCTATTTTTACATTGTTTACTCTTTATTCAGTTTATAAAGGTTTACAAGCAAACAAAAATAGATATTTTGTTTTAGCTGGTATTTTACTTGGCATTTTAATGCAATTACATTATTTATCTGTATTTGTTGCTGCAATTATTGTTGTCTATGTTGCAGTAATTCATATTATTTTAAATAATCAAAAAAAGAATAGTATTTTTTTAAAAACCTTGCAAACAGTTGTTAAACAAATAGGACTTGGTATTGCTGGATTCGTGATTGGATGGTCGCCGTTTTTAGCATTTGAAGTAAGACATGGATTCCCAAATATTATTAGTATTACAAAATTTGTTTTTAGTTCTCCTGATGTTAGTGCTACTGGAAATTATTTTTCAATAATCCAGGATGTATTTTTTAGATTATTTGGGCGATTGGCAACAGATTTCCCTCCTCCAGAACAAGTTTCATTACAGGCTCATACAAACATTGCTATTTGGTATGGATTAACATTTGTATTAGGTCTTTTTAGTGCTATAGTTTTTATTTGGCAATTTGCAAAAATTTGGAAAGAAAAAAATACGAAATTTTTGCAATATACACTTATTGCTGTTTGGTTTGGTTTAGGTGTGCTGCTATTCGGATTTTATAAGAAGAATATTTATGATTATTATTTTGCATTTTTATTCCCAGCACCTTTTTTGCTTATTGCTAATTTTATTGTTTTTTTATGGAAACAAAAAATATTTACAAAAATTTTTGCAATAATAATTTTTATTACTCTTGCATATATGAATTTACGGGCAATGCCATTTTTTTCCTCACCCAACAAACAACTTGCGCAAATGAGAGAAATTGCATCTTTTGTTTTATCTAAAACAGGAAATCAGCCCTATAATTTTGCTCTCGTAACAGGAGGAAATTCTGACTTTGCATATAGGTATTTCTTTACGGTTTGGGGTCATCCTCCAGTTACTATAGAAAATACCGCTATTGATCCGCAGAGGAAATCTGTTACCAATCAGCTACTTATTGTTTGTGAATCAGAGCCTTGTGCCCCCCTT
>JAKAEF010000120.1 GCA_021820025.1 bacterium
GTTGGTGCTACTTAGCACCAACCAAATATGCCTCACTACCCATAATTCGCACATGGCTGCCGGTTAGGTCTGCATTTCCTAATTTGACAGCCTTAACCTCGGCTCCAAGCAAATTTATGCCAGCCTCAAAATGTTCAAAGATTTCATAGTCATGATACGCTCTGCTATTTGTTATTCTCATGGGTTTATCATACTAGAGGAGGGGAAAATTGTAAACCAAAGCTATTTTACGTCAATTTCGTAGACTTTATTGTTAGAAAGCACATATACTTTTTTATCTTTTTCAGAAACATCCATGGCTGAGGCACTATTTAATATATCTGACTGATATTGAGCAATATAATTGCCATTTTTATCAAAAACAACAATTCTACTATTACCATTATCAAGGACATATACATTGTTCATATCAACCGTAGTTATAATTCGTGAAGGATTATTAAGAGATTTATCCAATCCTTTTAAGCTAAAATCATCTGGTTTACCTTTGGTGTATTTTGCTATGTTTCCGTCTGAGCCTAATACCCAAATAGAACCATCAATTGCTAGATCAACAGCTCTTGAGAGGTCAGGAGAAGTTCCGGTAAAGTATTGAGACTTTGCTGTTGCAGACATTCCGGCATATTTAATAACACCGTCAGATTTATCTAACACATAGAAGTTTCCTAAATATACTCCAAATCCACCAATATTTTTCCATCCAGAACTATTCGTTAAAACAGATTTAACTTTATTCGTAGTTTTGCTGACAGCAGAGATTCCTGCATTGTTAGCAAAGTAATAATTTGAAGAATCAGAATCTACATATTTAGCATTGGAATTATTTACATAGACATTCAAAAGTGGGCTTGTTGTGCTGTCAACCTGTTTAGCGGATGCTAAATTGACTTGGGCCGCTTGGGTTAATCCATCGTTTACTTTTTGTAATAAATCCATAACTTGTTTTTCTTGTGCAGAATTAGTAGGGAAGCGATTTTTTGCATCTTCCAGAATATTTTTTGCTGTTTGAAAATCATCTTTTGCCAAATTTTTATTTAATGCTAGTAAACCTTGTCCTTCATCATATTTTTTTTGAGCAGGAATGACAGTTGTATTATAGAGATTTTGTAATGCTACTTCTTTTTGATGTTTTATAGAAAGATACACACTGCCAATGAGAACAATTACAATAATAATGCCAATAGTAAGGAAAAGTCGTCGTGAATGCGAAAAGGGAAGAGCAGGAAATGGCCTTTTTTTCTTTTGGGAAAGATCAATTCTTGCAGGAGTATCTATAACATCTGTTTTTTCTTCCTCTTCAGGTTCTTGTTCTAATGTTGTTTTAATTGGCCCTTCATAGCTGGGTGCTTCTTCAGCTCCTTCTTCTCTATATGAAAATGCGATTGCAGCCGCAGCACCTTCTGTATGCTCATGAATAACAGGAGACAAAACTTCTGCCATATTTGAAAGTTTATCGTGCTCAAGGCAAGGCAGCAAAAGGTCTGTTGATACTATTGATGCAAAAGCAGGTGTTTCTAAAATAACAATGTCATTGTTTTCTATAAATCCTGATGCTGCGGTTAATTTTTCTTCTATGTCTTGTTCTAAAAGTGTTCCTAACTTTTCTTTTCGTTTCATAAGTATTTTTCCTTTACCATAAAGAAATACATATAAAACATTTTCTATAATTACAGAGACACCTAAAGAAACCGTAACAGGTCCTTCTATCTTTTCGACTGTTGTATTAATAGCTTGTTTAACTGTTGTTAAGTTTTTTGTTTCTAGGGTAAAATATTCAGCTTCAAGTGTGCTTAACAGTTCTTTTCCTAATGCTTGTAAAGAAAGTTCGTCTTCAAATGTTTTTTCATCACTTTTAACAGGCTTTTGTACTAATGAAATAACTGCTGCTAAATTTCCTGCATTATATGCTTGTGACCAGCTGTTAGCAGTTGGTGTTGCAACTATTTTTGAAAATGTAATAGGTGATTTCATACTGGAATATAAAGAACAAACAATAAAAGCGCTATCCCAAGTGCTATCTGTGCAAGTGAGGCAAAGCCTAATATACTTGCAGAAATTGGTTGTGTGATAATCTTATTCATTGATCGAATCTGTGCCAATATTATCAAGTGAAAAAGAATATACCCTATTAAGAGTAATACAAAAATGCCTTTATATACAAGCAGTGATTGCGCAATTTGAATAATTTGTAATGGATTGATTGTTGAAACATTAGAGAGTGGCACTATCTTTTTCCTCCCTTCCTTTTCCAATTAATTCTTCTACAATTCTGACAACAACCTCGGGTTTTGGTACCGAATTAACGTAAAAATTATCCTGAGCACCAGCTGTTTGAATTAAAACTTCACCATAGTTAAAAAGCGTTCTAATAGTGCCAGTTTGGGTGTAATTAATGTCTTGTACTAAAGAAATTTTCGTAGCAGAAATTTTTTTATAAACTAAATCTTTTAATTCAATATCTAAAACTCGCTTGGGTGTGATAAGAGAAATATTGTAATACCAATCCAAAAAATGTAAATAGCTACTTGTTGCAAGAACTAAATAATACATAGCAACAATCGCGGCCATAAAAGCTGCAGGAAGAAATGTAAACGGATAGCTAATTCGTGTAAAAATGTAAGAAACAGCGGGAGGTAAACATGCAAGCAAAACTGTATAAAAGATCCAAGGTACATTTGTAATAAAATGACGTCGTAAAAAAAGGAGAATATGTTCATTTGCTTCTTGTGTGTCAAAGTACACACCATGAGGATTTTGCCAAAATGATGCAAAAAGAGGAATGGCATTGCGTCTTTCTTCTGCCCCAATTGATAAATCAATTGCAGGATTAAATGTGATTTGTTCTTCTTGCGGCAACATAACAGGGGCATTTTTGTTTGGGGAAGGAGCAACTATTTTTTCTTGCATAGGTTTTCTTGCTGATTGTTTTTCAATTGTTTGTGTTGGCAAAGAATCATTTTTTGGAGTTTCAAGAATAACCGTTGGTGGAGTAGGCAAGGGCGAACG
>JAKAEF010000012.1 GCA_021820025.1 bacterium
AAGATGAAAATTGCCGAAAGAAATGCCACTTTGAAGCATTGTAAAATTTTGAGAAAATTGCAAACTTACTAGATAGTCTTTGTTATATACAAAACTTGCAAAGAAAATATAAGGAAGAATACTTACGAGAAGAAATAAGATTCTTTTTAACCAATTTTTTTCTAAAATAATTGCAAATGGAATAAGAAGTAAGAAAGGATAATGTTTATATGCACCTCCTATGCCCAATGCGAGAGATATAAGAAAATAATTTTTTCTTTTATGAGCTAGAAAAAATGCTAAAAGCAAAAAAAATGTTGGAAAACTATCAAATTGACCTTCAATAAAATTTACAAAAATTGCTATTGGATTTAATACCCAAAATAAAAACCAATAAAATTTTTTCTTAGAAAAAAGATTTGCAAAAAGTATACCTGAAGCTAAATGTAGCAATAAAAATGGAAATTTAGCCCAAAATAAAAAGCTTTTGTCCACAAGCATTTGCCATACTGGGCAAGAACTTGAAAAAAGAGATTGATTTACTAAGTTAAAAAATGAAACGATGTTAATATATGATCCAATAGTGAAATAGTACAATGGAGGATATGTTGCAGAAACCCAAAGACAGGTTTTGGTGTATGTTGGAACCCAAGAATAAACATTATATTGAAAAATTTTTGATGGAACAAAATATAAAGCAAATAAATCAGGAAAAGAGAATGAAACCATGAGAATAATAAAAAAAATAATTAACAGAAGTATTATGTAAAATTTTTTTTTATCTAATAAAAAATTCATTACATTTTTTGAAAAATATTTACTTGAGGATGATCATATACTGTAAATGACTCGTCAGCAAAATTATCTGGAAAAGTTATTGGTATCCCCAAATAAGAAAGAGAAGGATAAGAAGTAAATTCTTCAATTTTTTTGTATTGCAATTTCCCGGCAAAAAGATCTTTATAAAATTTTGTCATTAACGGGTATCTTTCAGGGACTGTTGGAATACTTCCCCAACCTCGATTTGAAGAAAGAATTAGATAATCGCCTTTATGTAAATCTGTATACATAGTCGACCATTTTTCAGGAGTATCTGGATCAAATACTGGTAAAAGAATGCTTGGAGGAAAAACATTTCCATAGGTATTAGTAACTCCTAATGGTAGCGGATCATCCCACAACTCACCCAAAAATTGTTTTCCTGTTGGTATATGATTGTATATCCATTCAGAAGCGGTAACTCTTGAGAGAGGTTTTGTGTAAATAGAGAAAAAAGCAGTAGTCCAGATGCTGACAAAAATTAGAATAATACTCAGTAGTAAAACATTTTTTTTAATAATTGTACTAGCTCCAATAGCAGCGATAATAGCAAAGAAAGGGTAGAGAATATAATAGTATCTCATTGCCTGTACGTATTGTAGTCCTTGGAAAATGACAATAATAATTGTCCAAAGGAAACACACAAATAAAGATGTTTTTCTATAGTAACGCAATAGAAAGAAAAAGCCAGCAATAAGAAAAAGAGTGTATGGTATCCCTAGACCATAAAGTGCAATATTTTGTGCTCCAAAAAGAATTGGAGTTTTATGTATCCATTGGACGCCCGGAGGATACCATGCCGTTGGCGTATCGTACATTTTAAGGGTCTGAAGGCTTGTTAAAAAAGTTTTATTGATTGTCGGTAGAAAAAAATTTCCAGTTTCAAATACATAAGGATCAGTAATGCGCATAGATATATATGAGATAAGTGCGTAAATAATAAACCCCATAAGAAAGGGTATGACTGGTGCTCTTAAAAGTTTTTTAAGAGAAAAAGATATATGATATTTATAAAAAAGACCTAAAATAAGATAATATGCAATCAATGGTAGTATATATACACTTGTAATTTTACATGACAAAGCAATACCAAAAAAAATACTGCTTAATATAAATGTAGAATTTTTTTTCTTATTCCAGTAATCTATTGCAAGTGAAAGTGAAGTAAAGGCAAAAAAATTCGAGAATGTATCTACAGTAAAAAAATGAGATTGTTGAATAGGAAAGACTGCTATTGCATAAAAGAATCCTGCTAAATATGGGAAAAATGTGGGGAGATGGTATTTCTTTTTAAAAAGGAAACTTATTTTAAAAATTATTAAAACTGTTAATGCATCAAATATTGCCGAAATGCCTCGTCCAAGTAAATTAAATTTATCATAAGTATCAAAATTAAAAATAATCGCATAAATTTTTGTAAAAATTAATGGAAAAATACCATATACAAAAAAAGAAAAATTAATATTTGTAGGGTTTAATAGTGATTTTTGAGGATCAAGATATGTTAAAAAATTGGTAGGAATTTTCATTGCCACTCCCACCATTGTTAAAAATCTTTCATCTGGATGAATGTGTGTCCCTTGATCCCAATTAATGTCATATGTTCGTAAAAAAAGAGCAAGTCCGAAAATAAGTAAAATGTAAAGAAAGGGAATTAGAAATTTTTTCATGGCATCAATAGATTTTTGTACTGCTGACTTGAAAAGTGTCTTTGTTTTTTAAAAATATAGACCTCTGGCCTATCAAAAACAGTCGCTGTTTCTTCAAATGAAAATACAGGATTATTAAGATATACCAATTTACATAACATATCGCAAGGAGTTTCATAGATTTTTTTAAAGCCAAGTGATCCATTTAATAATTTTGAATAAAATGTATTGCCCATGGGATATATATTCTTTTTTAATACTCTAATCTTAAGAATTCTTTGCGAGGGGAGTACAATGTATTGAGTATCTGCTAAATCAGAACTTAATTCAGATAAAGAAACAGGAGAGAGATCATAAAAATTAAAAAGTTTTATATTTGAGAAGTGAGGATTAAAAGATATAATTCCTAAATCATAAATTTCACTTAAAATAGAGGCATTTTGATTTATTGATTCCGTTGCTAAATTGGCAGCATAAATTCTGGTGTCTTCAGAAGCGTAAACAGTTATCGTATAAGAAAGAGCAATAATGCAGGAAACACTAATAGCAAAAAATAAAATTCCATAAGAAAATTTGGAAAATAGTTTGTTTATGGATGAGATGAAATAAGTAAAAAATAAAGCAACAATAAGGTATACAAAAGGAAGAGTTGGAACTATATATCTTGTCCATTTAACAAATAAAAACGCTTGAGATAAAAATGTTACAAGAAAAAAAATTAATAACAGACATAAAATACTACTTCTTTCTTTAATTGCAATGATAGTCATAAAGATAAAACTAATTAAAAATAATATTGTTATAACAGGATTAATTAAGAACGGATAAACATATAAAAATTGGAATATTACAGGAACAGAATGAATAAATTCGTTAGTATAAAATACAGGCAAAGTTCCGAGAGCAACTGCTGATTCATAATGCATACTGGCAAGAAAATCAGGGAAGTCAAAAAAAGTAAATGGATTAGTAACAAAGATAATAATAATGCTTATAACTGAAAAGAAGAAATAAGAAATAAATATATATTTAATAATTTTTAATTTGGGATGCTTTCTAAAGATTGATAAGAAAATAATACATAACGGAATTATACCTAGTATTAAAGATGAAGCTTTTGTAGCAGCAAGTAATCCAAAAAAAACTGCTGTTATAAAAACATTTTTTTTAGTTTGTTGTTTCCATAGTTGGAGACAAAAATAAAAAAACCAAAGAGTTAAAAAAGTTAGCCACATTTCGAAAGTTCCAAAATGCGCAAACTGAATAAATCCTGTGGAAAATGTTGCAAGCACTGCCGCAATTATCCCTGTCGTGGTATTTTTTAATTTTGACCCAATATAAAAAATAGAAGGAATGATGCTAATAGACAAAACTGCGGAAATAAATCTCATGATAAGGATAGCTAGATCAAATGGGACTTGTTTTGTAGAAAAATTTAAGAAAAAAATACCTAAAAAATAACTTGTATAAATTGGCAAACTTCCATACGCAAAAAAATGTGGATTCATTTGATGTGGAAAGGAAAGTTGTGTAATACTTGAAGCAATGTTTCTTTCATCAGGATGAAAAAAATAAGGTGCACCCCATCCAAGATTGATAATCCGTAAAAATATGCCGATGATAACTGGGAAAATAATTTGTAAATTTTTAAGAAAAAAGTGTTTCATTGGATAAATGCTGCAATTTTTTCTCCAAGCTCAACAGCGTAATTTGTTCCCCTATCCCATGGATAAACTTGCTGCATGTTTGCCAAATAAATATTAGGAATTGGAGTAGAAAATGATGGAAGGTTCTTTGAATAATTAATTGGAATAATTGGTTGTGCAAAAGGTGTTTTAAATACATCAACACCAATAATATCTTTTTTTATATTAGGATTAAATTTTTCAAGATAAGGTAAAAATGCTTTTAATAAATCTTTATCTGAAAGTGAAAAAAAATTGTGATTTTGAGGCAAATAATTTCCTAAATAAACAAGATGTTCGTTATTATAATGCTTTGCATCCATAAAATTTGTATGTTCAACAAGTGCCAAAAAAGGAGCATGAGTATCACAAATATTTAACCAGTAAGTGTTGTCTTTTAACAATTTATTTTTAAGCCTTAACACAACAGTAATTGCTCCCAAACCTTGTAGTGAAAGTAATTTTTTTTGATACGTTTCTGGGAGGTCAGGACATAAGTTTACAAAATTGAAAGAAGGAAGCGTTACAATAACTTTATCAAATATTCCATATGCACTTCCTAAAGAAATACCATTTTGTGTGGATATAATTTTTTCTATTTGAACATTGTATATAATTTTTCCTCCTATTTTTTCAATTTTTTTTGCTAAGCTTCCAGCAAAAGATAAAAATCCTCCTACTGGATATGCAAGAGAAGGAGTTCTTTTTTTTATTCTTGCCCAGAACCAAGCTAGGGAAATTTTTTTTGCAAATTCCCCAAATTTATTTACTAATAATGGTTCCCAAAGGATTTCATAACTTTTTTTACCTAATGATTTTGGTAAAAACTCTGCAGCGGTTACAGATTCTAATGGCTTCCAAAAGGGATCAATTCTAAGAAGTCCTAAAACAAAAAGCATACGAAGTCTTGCAAAAAGAGAAAGTTTTGGAAATTGTAAAAATGTAAGAGGAGAGTCTAATTGAAAAATTGTATTGTCAATATATGACGATGTTTTTGGCCGTTTAATAATTACTGGATATTCTAATTCTTTTGCTAGTTGCAGAATATGTTTATCATTTGTAAACCAATGATGGTAATAACTCTCAAGTGTCCAATCCCATTCATTTTTTTTATATCCTATGGCCAAGCCTCCAGGAATTTTTGATTTTTCAAAAATAGTAACAGAATTTCCATTCTGTTGTAATCTATATCCAGCTGTAAGGCCTGTAAATCCGGCTCCTATAATAGCTATTTTCATAATGCAGCACCTTTGCTTGAGAGGAATAGTAATATACCAACCACTGTTGTTGCAAGTCCTACAATTCCTACAGTCACAACAGAATTGCTTCCAGTAGCGGGAAGAGGCTTATTCGGAGTTGAAGTAATAAGGAGAGATGTTGCTGAAGGTGTTGCTGCAGGTGGGGTAATAACAGTCGGTGAAGTTGTTGCACTGGGTGTTATTGATGCTTGAACTGTTGGGACAGGTGTATTTGTTGGTATTTTACTTGGAACAATTGTTGCTGAAGGTGTTGCTGCTTCAGCTACTTGTGTTCCGGGTGCAAAAACATTAAAAGTTTGTTGGATTGTTTTCATAATACCAAATTGATCTTTTGTAGTAATAGTTATTGTATGTTGTCCAGGAGCAAGAGGACTTGCAGGTCTGTAGGTCCAGTTTCCATATTGATCTGCAGTTACTGTTGCACTAATTGCTTGATCAGAATGAATGGTAATCTCAACAGTAGCATCTGGAAGTGCTTTCCCGCTTAAAACTGGTTGAGCATCTGTAAAATTTTGGTTGGGCTGGGGCGTATTAATTTTGGGAGTTGCAACAACAGATGTATTTAATGAAAAAACAGGAAATCCAATAAAAGCAGCAGATGTTGATGAAACAGGAGTTGTAGATCCTGTAAAGTCATAATCATTAGATAACGTAATAGTTGGAACAGGATTCCTTTTTGTAGCCGAGATAATAGCATGTGATTGCTCAGATGGACTTATTGCAAGTAATTGAAATTTTGTATCAGAAGAGAGTTTTAGGTATTTACTTTCATCAGAAGTACGAATCGTATTCAGTGGAACAATATAGATACCGCTTGCTTTTACAAGAGTAGATACTGTTTGTCCTCCGTCTGCTGTTATATATACAATTGCCTCAGTTGGTTTATTTCCAGTAGATGTTAGGAGCAATCCTGACAATGGGTCTTCATTACTTGGCTGATCGGTTATTTCTGCTCCTGTTTTTTGGCTGAATGGAGAACCTTGATTTAAAAATGTTGTTTGTCCCGATGTAATACCAAAATAATATTGCGTTGCAGGTTTAAGATTTCTTACCGTAATACTGTGAACCATATGTTGTGTTGGTACACCGGTTGCTTGATCTCTGTCGTCAAGAAAAACCTGTCCATTTGCAATATTCTGGTCCTGATTTACTGCAACAGTTCCAATAACATTTGCTGCTGTTGTATATGTAACGGTAAAAGAATCGTTAGAAACATTTGTTATTCTAATATTTTCGGGGTTTTCTGTTGGAGCAGCGCGAAGCCATGGAATTGCACCAATTTGAACAAGATAAGAAGTTATGGCAATTCCAATAATAATTAAGAATAAGCCAAAAAGCGTAGGAATTCTTTTATCCCAGACAGGATGCGGTTTTTTTAAAAAAGGTTTTTGTTTCATTGCGTTGCTCCTCCTGATGTTGCAGTTTGGCTGCTAAAGGTTGCTAATGGGGCAGGTGCAAATGTTGGAGTTGGAATTTCTGTTGGTACTGCTGCTGTACTAGATGTTCCTTCTCCAAGAGCATATGCGGGACTAATAACAATTCTTTCTTTTAAAGAGTTTATTGTCTGGGTGTCAAATGTTCCTGGTATTGGTTTAATATCAGATGCTATTGTTTCGCTAATAGTTGAAGAAATTGACTGGTGAATAATATTAAAAATTATCCATGCAAATACCAGTAAAACACTTGAACCGAGTAAAAAGATAATATCATTGCGTTTCATAATTATTTTTTAAAAAATACATCTCCTCTAATGTTTGCGCGTGCTTCAACATTATTCAAATGTACCGCTGTAACTGAGATACCGTCAATTGTTACTAATCTATTAAATGTATTTAGGCTATCAATAAAATTGTTAATATTATCTTGATTCCCTTGAATATCAATACCAAATACATAAGAATAAAATTTTGTCGTTGAAATGTCTCCTGCAGGGATTTCAATGGGAAATGTTTGAATTCTTACTAAATCAACATGTGCCCTCGTTGCTAACTCTTGTACTTGTCCAATAAAATAAGGCATGGTTGGAGTAGTTGGAATTGCTGTAAGGATAACAGGAAGACTTGTTTGTAATTGTTGATATTGTTGTTGTAATTTTGTTAAATTTGCAATTTTTACCGTTAATTGTTGATCAACAAATTGATTATCTGATAATTGTTTGGATAAATCTGCAATAGTGCCAAAAGTAGGATTAATCGCAAAAAATCCAAAAATTGTAATAGCAAGAAGTGTAAAAACAATTGTTGTATATGCACGTGCTTTTTCTTCTTGAAGACGGGGAAGTAATGTCCCAAGATGAATATTTCTTGGAAGCTGCATAATAAATGGTGATTTTGTTGTTGCCATATTATTGTGTTGATTGATTAATGATACTTGGATTTTGTTTTAATATTGCTGTAATTCCAACGGTAATAACTCCGGTTGAGGTTTTATTCTCAATATTATCTATGCTAACAGAAGTAATTTGTGTATATTGTCTAAGCTGATCGACAAATTTTGATATAGAAGAAATGGATTGTGCTTGTGTCTCAATTCTCATATTTGCAGCCGTATAGGTGATAGAAGAGATACTTACATCGCTTGGAACAAGGTTAATTATATCGGAATATGTTTTAATTGTTTGATTTTCACTTTGAATAGCAGCTTTTGCCAATGTTAATCGATCTTGTAAGTTCCGGTATGTATCTTCATTCTTTTTGAAAAACGCTACAATATTTTGTTCTTGTACTATTTTATCGTGTAAATCAACAAGTTGTCTATCTAAATTAAATCTATATAAAAATGCTCCCAACGCTAATGCCTCTGTTAAAATAATAACAGCTCTCCCAATAGTAATAGACCATCCAATAAATTGGTCAAAAAGTTTTGGTTTCCTATTTTTTACCAGGTTAATATTTAGGGAGGCACCCATAAGTCTAGTCTACGGTGTTTAGGGAGTATTTGTCAAAGACAGAAGAAGCTATTTTGCTGCTTTTTTTGCAGGTTTTTCTGAAGCTACTTTTGAAGATTTTTTAGCTGCTACAACTTTACTTAAAGATGATTTAATTCGTGCAGCTTTGTTTTTGTGAATAATTCTGTTTTTTGCTGCTTTATCGGTTGCTTTAACAGCAGCAATGACTGCTTTTTCAGTTTTTTCTGTTTTTGCTTTTTTAATAAGCTCTTTAAGTTCTCGTTCGACCTTACTATTAGTTAAAGTTCGGCCTATATCTTTTCGCAATTTCTTTTTTGCTGATTTTGTTACTGGCATATGCCAATTTTACCATGCTATACTGTAAAACACAATATGCCCATCAACTTATTCCAAAAAGGCCTCAATTTACTCTTAAAGCGTCAAACCAACATTCTTTCTGCTGCGTTTATCATTATGGCAACCGTTATTTTCTCACAACTGCTAGGTCTTATTAGACAGCGTTTATTGGTAGCAATTTTTGGTGCATCAAACAATTTGGGTGTCTATTTAGCCTCAACTAGACTTCCTGATTTCTTGTTCCAGATAATTATTGCCGGAGCCTTGTCCAGTGCTTTTATCCCTGTTTTCTCTGATTATTTAAATAAAAATAAAGATGCAGAGGGCTATAATTTTGCCTCAACATTGCTTTCTCTAGGGCTTATGGTTTTTGCTGTAATTTCTATAATTTTGGCAATTTTTGCGGAATTTTTCTCTCATTTGGTCGCTCCAGGCTTTTCCCCCCATGAAATAGCTCTGATGGCAAACCTATTACGTGTTGTTTTAATAGGAGAATTATTTTTTATTATAGGAAGCTTTTTATCTGCAGTCTTACAGTCCTATAATCATTTTTTTATCCCTGGCATTGCAGCAGCCTTATACAATCTTGGAATTATTATTGGTATAGTGACACTTTGGCCGTTTGTAGGTATTTATGCGCCTGCTTGGGGAGTTGTTATTGGAGCATTTATTTTTGTAGCAATGCAGCTTCCTCAAGCTAAAAAGGTGGGTTTTTCCTTTAAACCGACATTGTTATTTAAACAAAAAGGCATTCTTGAGGTATTTCATTTAATGTGGCCAAGAACTATTTCATTGGCAATTTTTCAAGTAGGAACACTCATTACCGTTACTTTAGTGTCTTTTTTAGCTGATCCTGGGAGAATGTATGTTATTTTTGATTATGCTCAAACATTAGCTTTTGCCCCTGTTGTTTTGTTTGGTCAGGCAATAGCGCAAGCAGCGTTCCCGGTTTTATCAAGAGAAAGAGAAAAACCTACAGAATTTAAACAAACCTTTTTAACAAGCTTTAGCCAAATGATGTATCTGGTTATGCCTGTTGCTGTCTTACTTCTTGTTTTGCGCATTCCAGTTGTACGCCTTATTTATGGAGCAGGACTTTTTGACTGGGATGCAACTGTTTTAACTGGAAGAACTTTGGCAATTTTTTCTTTATCTATCTTTGCACAGGCGCTAGTTTATTTAGTTTCTCGTGGATTTTATGCATTATATGATACAAAAACACCATTAATTATCGGAGGAATAACCACGGTAATTATGATTGGTTTAGGAGCAGTGTCTGTATTCTTCTTTAAAGGAAACGTTATGACTATTGCTTTAGCATATTCAATAGCATCAATCCTGAATTTTATTTTATTATTTATCTTACTAGATAGAAAAGTTGGGGGTTTTGAAAAAAAACATTTCTTGGTTGCTATGGGAAAAATAACCATTGCTACTATCTTTACAGGTTTTGCTTTATACATTCCCATAAAATTATTAGATCGATTAGTTTTTGATACTACAAAAACAATAAATCTTATTATGTTAACCGGAATTTCTTCTTTTGCAGGGTGTTCTTTATATCTTTTCTTAACCTGGTTATTTAATGTAAAAGAAGCATGGACATTTTTACTAATGTTTAAGAAAATGGGAAATTGGAGAGAAATTTTGGGTAAAGCAGAAGAAACAATTCCACAACCTCATTAATTTGGGCGAATATTTTCCCAGCCTGTTACATCTGCAACAAAAACTAAATTATTGTTTGTAATCGCCCTTTCAATAGAATTAGGATCCCCAAAAAATCTACTGCAGCTGGTTGCTCCATTATAAAGCATGCCAAGAAGAAGAAAATACTCTCTATAAGCAGGAGTGGTTTCATTATCTGATGAAATGGCTTCTCCTCTTGCTAATTTTGGTAATTGCTCTGAAAACCATCTGATAAACTCTTCTCTCCAAATCTGCATGCCTGTGTCATCTGTTTGAGGATATTGTTGTGTTAATATCTCTTCAACTCTTGTAATCCCTGTTTTAAGTTTTACATCTAAATCTCTTTTTATTCTTCTCACTTCTGCTGCCATACCTTGATCCTCGGGTAAATCACAACTGCATCTATCTGCACCTCTCCAGCGGCCAAAAGCTAGCTCTTCTGGGTGATTTGCATGATCTCCTCTTGCCAATTCATTAACAATACAAAGACAACTCCAGCTACTTCCATCTATAACACGTGCTGTGGGTAGGTTAGAGAAGTCTATAGTAGGGTTAAAAGTATGATTTGAAATAGCTCTTGGTAAATCATAGTGTATTAAATATTTAAGAAGATCAACGGCTTGTGGTCTATGATGTCCTATTGTTTCTCCATCTACTGCAATAATCGGAGGAAATCCCAAATCATCTTGTGCTTGTTCTAGCCATTTCATTACGGTTGGAGCATCTGGATCATGAAAGGCTAATACTGCACTAAGTCCTGGATCTGAGTTAACGACAATACAATCTCCATGTTCTGTTGCAACTTTATAGGCCGGGGAAGGAGCATCGGCAATCATTTGATCGCGTCTTAAAATTGTACCTTTAAATCCTTCTGCGACAAGATTCCCAAGTGTTCTTGTATCTACAGCCATCTCCGGTAACCAGACAAAATCTGGATAAGTCCCCCAGCGGTTAAAATAATTTTGCCTTGCCATTCTAAAGAACATTCGTTGTGTTTGGTCTGAAAGCTCGGGCATAATTATATGAAGTCCTGTATCGCCCATAGGATAACGCCCTGATTCTTTAATATCTCTTTCTATTTGACTCCAAATATCTGGAGATTCTTGTTCTAACGAAGGATTAAGAGTCTCAAACATATCAAGTGTTACGTATGGATTTCTAAAGGCGCCTATGCTTTGTAATGGACCATATGATTCATTGGTAATTCTCTTGTTCCATCCTTCAGGGGGATAGTTCCCAAAGCTGCGGGTTATGTCATAAATAACAACTTCTTGTCCCTGCCACAGTACAACCTCTCTTCTTATTGGTTGATATCCATGGAATACAAAAGTTGATGGTGCCCCAATGTATCCTGGAATTTCTCCTTGTTCTGGGGTTAAAATCGGTGGTTTTTGATCAGTTCTCTCTAATGGTTGTCCCATATTATTTGTGCGCATACGATTGTACTGCGAATTGGTAAAAACACAAGAAGCATTTGCTTTCATGTGCTTTGTTGGATTTTCAAGCTATGGCAATCTGTGTTACAATCTGAGCACACATTATGGATCAAAGATTTATACGAAATTTTGCCATTATTGCCCATATTGACCATGGAAAGTCAACGCTTTCTGACAGGTTTTTGGAGTTAACTGGGACAGTTGGTCATGAAAAAATTGGACAACAGGAGCAATTTTTAGACCAAAATCCAATTTCCAGAGAACGGGGAATTACCATAAAACTTGCTCCAGTACGAATGAAATATAAATATAACAATCAGGAGTACATACTAAATCTTATAGATACTCCTGGTCATGTTGATTTTTCCTACGAAGTTTCCAGAACCCTGGCTGCTTGTGAAGGAGTTGTTTTGTTGGTAGATGCAACAAAAGGGGTACAGGCACAAACTATTGCTCACTTCCGGGCAGCAAAAAAAGAAAATTTAGTTATTATTCCTGCAATTAACAAAATAGATATGCCTGCAGCAAATGTAGAAAAAGTAGTCAAACAATTAACTGCAATGGGTTTTGCAGAAAAAGATATGTTACTCCTATCTGCCAAAACAGGACAAGGAGTGGAAGAAGTTTTGCATAAAGTAATAGATATTATTCCTTCTCCAAGCGGAGATATACAAAAGGTGCTCAGAGCTTTAATTTTTGACGCTGTTTTTGATGAGCACAGAGGAGTTGTTGCATTTGTGCGAATCGTTGATGGAAAAATAAAAACTAACGAGCCAATAGAGCTTTTGCAAACAAAGACAAAAACAAATGCAATTGATGTTGGTATTTTTACACCGTCATTAATTAGTTCGGGATTATTAGAAGCAGGCGAAATTGGATATATTGTCACAGGTGTTAAAGACATTAGACTGGTAAGGGTTGGAGACACAATTACTATTGGTGGCGGACAAAAAGCAAATGTTGTGGCATTACCAGGATATCAGACACCAAAACCAATGGTCTTTTTTGGTGTATATCCACGATCTACAGATGAATTAGTCCCCTTGAGAGAAGCAATTGCAAAGCTCGCGTTAATTGATGCAAGTATTACATCCCATGACGAATATTCAGCATTTTTAGGTACTGGATTTAGGGTTGGATTTTTAGGACTCTTACATGCAGATATTTTTAAGCAAAGGCTAGAACGAGAATTTAATTTACGTCCTCTTTTTACTCTGCCTCATGTGCAGTATCAAGAACAAAAAGATGGCACATTTTTAGAACCATATATGCATTTAACGATTCATGTTCCATCAGACTATTTAGGAGGGGTTATGACCGTTTGTCAAAAAAAGAGAGGACAAATGACACATATGGAATATCAAGATACCAATGTCGTTTTAGAATATGACATGCCATATGGAATGTTTTTGCATGGATTATCACCAGATCTCAAATCGGTAACACAAGGATTTGCAAGTATTGATTATGAATTAACCGAATATAGACCTGCCGAATTAGTTAATGTTGAAATAAAAATTAATGATCAGGTAATAGATGTATTATCTGAATTTGCCTATCAAGACGAAGCAGAATATGTAGCTCGTGAGAAAGCAAAAAAATTAAAAGACTCATTGCCTCGTCAGCAGTTTAGACAGATTATTCAATCAGGAATAGGTGGAAAAATTTTGGCACGAGAAGAAATCCCTCCATACAGAAAAGATGTTTTGGCAAAAATGAGTGGAGGAGATAGGACACGAAAAGATAAATTATTAGAAGCACAGAAGAAAGGAAAGTCAAAAATGTTATCTATTTCAAAAGTGGAAATTCCTCAAGAAGCACTATTCTCTATGATAGAAAGTTAAGCTTACAGAGCTCCAATAAAGAGTGCTACTCCTGCGACAGCTAAGATTGCACCAATAATACCTGCTCCAACAATAACTTCTCCAGGACCGGTTGATGGAATGGTTGGTTGAGCGGTCGGTTGTCCAGGTTGACTAGTTGCTGTTGGAGGATTTGAACCAACCGTAATTGTTTGAGAACAGCTAGATGGAACACTGGTTGCTCCATTTGCATCGGTAAGGGTTGCAGTAGCAGTAAATACGCCATTTGTTTGGTATGTATGATTAATTTGTGCATTTATAGATGCTGTTCCAAGTCCTCCACCAGAAGTAACATCTTGTACAGTCCCATCGCCAAAGTTAAACGTTACTTTATTTATTGTTGAATTTGTACTACTTCCAGTAACAGTAAATATTGAAGATAATGGAGCAGATGCAGTACTTGTATTGTCTGCCGATAACGAATTACATGCTGGTCCAGCTGCGCTACTA
>JAKAEF010000121.1 GCA_021820025.1 bacterium
TAATCAAATCCGGCAGCAAGTCCAACAGGTTTAGTAAAAGAAATGTCATAAATTGTTTGATAAAGCATGGAAGATTTGCAATTAAATAATTGATTACATATTATTTTTATCAAATTTTTCTTTCCAATAAATTCTCCAAATGAAACCATTTGCTCGTGGATAAACTGAGGATCTAAAAGAAAAAATATTGGTTTGCAAATGAAACAATAAAAAAGACCAACAACTTTCTGTATTACTTGTTCTCCCACGTGAAAATATTACCAAAGAATATACAACATAAATGCGACACAGATCACAGAAGTATTAATTGTTTCGGGAATTGAGGGATTATGGCAAATTTTGTTAGAAATTTTGTATATCAAGTTGAAGGGTAACTTTTGTCTGCCATAGTTTTCAATTGTTGGACTTGTTTTTCTGTTAATTCTTTATATGCCCCTTCGGGCATCTTATTCAATTTTAGTGGTCCGAATTGTATTCTTTGCAAGTCCAGAAGGTCTAAAGATAATGTTTCACACATTCTTCTAATCTGTCTGTATTTCCCTTCAAAAAGAGTAACTTCAAGAATAGTTTTATCTTCTGTTTCTTCTTTTATTTTTATTTCAGCAGGGAGTGTTGGCCCATCAGATAAGAGAACGCCTTTTCTAAACCTTTCTAATTGTGAAAATAAGATTTTTCCTGCAACCGTTAGGAGATATACTTTGGGAATATGAAATTTTGGATGAATTAATTTATGTGTTAGTTCGCCGTCATTCGTCAATAAAAGTAATCCATGAGTATCTTTATCAAGTCTTCCAACAGGATAGATTTTTAATGGTGTATCTATATACATTGTTACATCATCTCTGCCCATTTCATCTGAAGTTGTTGAAATTACCCCTTTTGGTTTATTGAGCACATAATATACGAATTCTTTTTTTTCAATTGGCTTTCCGTTTATTGTTAGTGTGTCTTTATCTACGTCAAATCGTTCTCCAGATTTTTTTACTCTTTTTCCATTAATTGCAATTTCAAATTCTTTTAATAAACGTTTAATATTTCTTCTTGACGCAAAACCTTGGTTAGCTAAAAATTTATCGATTCTTTCAATCATATTATAAATATAAACAGACTATACCAAAAAAAATACTTGTAATGCCAACTGTTTTTATTATCAAATTTTTTTTGCTTATATCTTCTTTAATAATATGTGGAATCCATATAGAGAGAATTATTCCCATAATAAACACTATAATTGGTTGGATGCCTCCAATAACCATTACAAGTGCCACAGGAGCAAGCGATAGCGCGGCTGCATTACAAAATTCAAAAGTTACAGAAATAATCATGTTTAATGTCATGCCAATATGAAATTTTTTAGATAATTTTTTGAAAGATTTAGTAAATATTATTCTATTTTTAGGAAATAGTAATAAAGCAAGAGATCCAAATGTTCCGCCTAAAACCTGATAAGCAAATGCTTCTATAAAATCTTGACGAACAACAACATATTTAAAAGAAACTGCTAAAATTGCATAAATAAGACTTGAAAGCATCATATACCATAATACTTTTCTTGGCTTAAAAATTTTTGCACTAAATGTTTCAATGCTAATAAAAAGTCCACCAAATAATACAAGTAGAAATCCAAAGAATTGCTGAAAAGAGAGAACTTCACCTAAAAAGATAAAACCTAGTAAAAATGTGAATACTGGTACGAACTGAAAAAGAGGAATTACTCGTGAAGTCTCTTCTAATGTTAAAGCTTTATAGTAAGGTAAAAGATAAAATGTATTACATGCTCCAGATAATAAAACCAAAAACAATTGTAATGGTGGAAGCAAATGAAAACCATGAATTAAAAATATAGGTATAGAAAAAAGAGCATAATAAAATCCCACAAAAATGGTAAAAACCGATGCATTACTGAGTTCGGTCTCAATCATGAACTTTTCAATATAATTCGTAAAACTAGCTAAAATTGGAGCTAAAATAGCGAAAAAAAGCCAAGACATATCCATTAAGTGTATCAAAAAGCCTCATGTTTAGGAAGCTATGCTATACTTACCTCATGAACTTGGCAGACGCAATTAGGCCTCAGCACCTAATAGATTTTGTTGGGCAAGAACATTTGGTCGGTGTTGGAAAAGTTATTAGAAGAATGATTGAGTTAGATTCCTTATTCTCTATTATTCTTTGGGGTCCTCCAGGCGTTGGCAAAACAACATTAGCATACATTATATCTAATGAAACGAAAGCGGATTTTTATGCACTATCTGGCGTAACTGCTGGGAAAGCAGATTTATTAAAAATTATTGAAAAAGCTAAAGAAAATAAAGTCCAAAATAAAAAAACAATTTTGTTTATAGATGAAATTCATAGATGGAATAAGGCGCAACAGGACTCTCTCTTACCATATGTTGAGTCAAGATTAATTGTGTTAATTGGTGCAACAACAGAAAATCCTTCATTTGAGGTAATTAACGCACTACTTTCTCGTTCAAGAGTTTTTATTTTGCAGAGCTTGTCAGTTGAAGACTTGCACAAAATTATTAAGAAAGCACTTACTGATTCACAAAGAGGTCTAGGGAAGTATAAAAAAACAATAGATCTAGAAACAGAAGAACTGTTAATCAGATTATCAGGTGGTGATGCTCGTGTCGTTTTGAACGCATTAGAAATGGCAACAATATATAATCACTCAAAAAATATTTCCAAAGAATTAATTCAAGAAATTTTTCAGACAAAATCTACAGGATTATATGATAAAAAAGCTGAAGAACATTACAATTTAATAAGTGCCTTCATAAAATCAATGCGGGGCAGCAGTGTTGATGGTGCACTCTATTATTTAACGAGAATCATAGAAAGCGGAGAAGATCCAAAATTTGTTGCAAGGAGAATGATTATTTTTGCGTCAGAAGATATTGGTCTTGCTGATAGGGGTGCTCTTATTCAGGCAAATGCAGGTTTTGAAGCGGTTCAAAAAATTGGTATGCCCGAAGCACAGTTAATTT
>JAKAEF010000122.1 GCA_021820025.1 bacterium
ATAAACTCGTTAACAGCATGAGCTTTTCCTTGCCTTTTTTTCTGATAAATAATTGAAATTTTTTTGTTTTTAGTTGCAACTCTTTTAGCGATCTCCAATGTTCTATCGGTTGATCCTGATATAACTAGGATAATCTCATTAATAGTAACACCTGATGTCTTTTGGGATAAAACAGAAGAAAGTAAACGACTTATGTTTTTTTCCTCGTTATATAAGCAAATTCCAACAGAAAGTAATATTTTCGCCATAAAGTAAATACTAAGGTATAATGTGCATAATTATAATATGCAAAACGTTGCAATCATAGTACTTCATTTCGGGAACATGCAAGAGACAATTTTATGCCTTGCCTCTTTAAAAAAACTATCTGCCAAAACTAAACATTCTATTTTTGTGGTAGATAATGGCACAAAAAATATTATTAAAAAAGAGTTACAAAAAATTTTCCCATCAGTTAGAGTAATTATTAACAAAAAAAACCTTGGATTTTCAGAGGGAAATAATAAAGCAATTGCAAAAGCACTAAAACAGAAATTTTCCCATATCCTTTTATTAAATAACGATACCATAGTAAAAAAAAATCTTTTGGAAAAACTATTATTTATTTTTAATAAACCAACAGTTGGAATTGCTGGGTGCACAATTGTTTATGAAAATCGTAAAAATGATATTTGGTTTAATGGAGGATATCTTAACCGATTTTTCTCTTTTACTAAACACAAAGACATGGGGAAGAGTAGTAATATTTTGTCAGGAAAGATAAAAGAAACCGATTTTATAACAGGTGCTGCAATGATGGTAAAAAGGGAAGTATTTACAAAAATTGGCTTATTGCCAAAGGAATATTTTTTGTATTGGGAAGATGTTGATTTTTGTTATGCCGCTCAACAAATGGGATTTTCAATAAAAATTTTGGAAGAACCTTTGGTGATGCATAAAGTTTCTGCATCTTCTGGAATAAAAGGATCAAATACACTTTCACCACTTCGCGCATATTATTATGCAAAAAATCCCTTTATTTTTATAAAAAAATTCAAACGTCCCTTTTTACTTGGAATTATTGGACAACTTGCAGCAGCGTTGTTTTATTTAAAAAAGACACAAAATAAAAATGCTTTTTTTAAGTATTTAAAAGGATTTATAGAAGGTCTGAAAATATTATTTACTTAACTCCTAATCTTATTGCTGTAAGAATAGATTCAGAAAAAATTTTAGAAAAACTATTTGCAATACCTTGAGCTTTTTGAGGATCTCTCAAGCAATTTGCATAAGTAAGATATAAAGCCATATAGGGAGCCTTTTTTGTGGGATCGATTTGTTTTGACTGCAAAAATTGATTCTCCGCAGCTTTACAATCATTTTCAGATAAATTAATGTATCCCATTCCTGTGTACGCACTTGCTAAAAACGGATAAGTATCAATTGATCTAAGATAATAAATTTTTGCTAAAGAGACATCACCATAATGAGAAAGCAAATAATCTCCAATATTCACATAACCTTGTGCATAGACAGCAGGAATATCAGAGATTGTTAAATTATGAAAAGCCATCGCAGTTTTTGAGAAAGAGGCAGGAAGATGCATTTGCTTAAAAAGATTCTCTTGTAAAGAAATAAATTGAGGTTCTGTTAGCTGCATTTCCTGTTTGTCTGCAATTTTAAATAAAATTCCATAAGGTATCCAATTAATATGAGGATATAAGTTGTCTCTAAATTGAAACTGCGTTGTTGCAAAAACAGGACGACTTTTACTAAATGATTCCAGGGCAATCAAGAATTTAATATCTGTCGGGACATCTTTCCCTCCTGTTGTTTTGGCAATATCCTGCATAATGTTTTTGTGATCATTAAGACTTATAACATTTGTCAGCGTTATATCACGACGTACATTCCTTGCTATTTGCATGTATTCTGTATTAAAAAATGCAGTATCTCCTTCTATTGCTAAAACACTATTTTTAGGAAGCGGCTGTAAAATATCTGTGCCCAAATTATCTCCTACCCAAACAGCATGTAAATCTATTTTGGAAAAATTAATATTAAATAAAGCAATTGGTAATATAAGAAAAATTACAATAATAATTTGCTTATAAATACCTCTTCTTTTTTTATTATCTGTTGGAATAATTGATGAAAGCAAAGTTGAAAATAATTCAAGTCCAAATCCAAAGAAAACAAATAAGAATGCTGAGGAAATAAGGTAGAATCTTTCAATAACTCCCATGACAAACCCGCTTAAAAGAGGAACAAATCCATACCAGACATAGAATGGACCTGTTAAGAAAAATCCTAAAAATAATGCAGAAAAAAGAGCAAATTGTTTTTTTCTAAGAGTTTGGAACATACCCAGAAGAATAAGGAATGATCCCGCTGGAGTTAATTCTATAAACATTTTTTCAAAATAAGAAAGCACAGCCAAAAATTTAAAAGAAATGCTTATTGTGCCACTTGTCGGCTGCCAGCCATAGTCTCCACGGGTTACTAAATGAATAAAATTTTGTAGTGTATATGCTTGGTCCCAATTAACTAATGGATGTAAAGAGGCAGCAATGGGAATATACAAATAGGGGAGTAGTCCTAATAAAAATAAACCCAAACATTTAGCAATAAGCAGAGGACTCTTAATAATTCTCCAGTTTGCAGAAAAAACCAATATAGCAACCGAAGGAAAAATTGCAAGAATAATTTCATGATGAGACAAAGATAATCCTGCAAAAAAACTCACAACATACAAATACAGAGTTTTTTTTGTTTTGTAGAAAAGAATACTAAAAAGAAAAAGAAGTAATATAAAAAGAATTGTTAAAGAAAATACTTCTGCAATTTCTGCATAAAGCCAGAAAAGAGAAAAGAAAGCCATATATAAAGAGGTTATAATAGCAATCATTTTATTTTTTGTTAGCAAAAGAGTAATTATGTATAAAAAGATAAGAGAAAAAGATGCTGCTAAGACAGATACAAGTCCTACTTTCCATGCTGCAGTC
>JAKAEF010000013.1 GCA_021820025.1 bacterium
ATCTAACATTAAGTGTATTTTTGTTCTGCTTTTGCTTAAGCATATTATCTGGTTTTGGTTTTGATAGAGTGACTACAGCAAAAACACACAAATTTTTTTATTGGTTGGCAATTCCTGTATTAGTTTTTGCAGTCGCTTTATCTTCAATTTTTCTTGAACCACATCTACATTTATTTTTGGGAATTATTCATGCAAAACTTGCCTTTAAAAACATGCTTTTGTCTGGTGGCTTATTTGTTTCTACTAGTTTGCTTTCTTATATGTTATGGAAAAAGAAATCCTGGCTTCCAATACTATTTACTTTAATATTATTACTTCAGCTTGTTGATGCATGGAGATTTTTTACCAAATTTAATCCATTTGTCCCCCAGCAATTAGTATTTCCAACTGCAAATGTTATAACTTTTTTGCAAAAACAAAATTCTATTAACAGATTTTGGAGTTTTGGTGCTGCATCAATAGAGGCTAATTTTGCTACACAGGAAAATATATATTCGCCAAATGGTTATGATCCTTTATATCCAAAATGGTATGGAGAATTTATTCAATCTAGCACTACAGGCAATGTTATTACTACATTTACCGATCAAACAAGATCTGATGCTGTTATAGCTCCATCTGATGCAAAAAATTTTGCTCAAAATCCATTTAGGCAAAAAGTATTAAATTTATTGGGAGTTTCATATATTATTGATACTCTTTCAAATGCCAGTACTCAAGAGACATTTCCTCCAACCATTTATCAAAAAATATATCAGGATAGTGCGTTTTCTATATATAAAAATAATACTGCTATGCCAAGGATATTTCTTACTTCTTCTTATGAGATATATAACAGTCCAAAAGAATTTAGTCAAAAATTTTTTAACTCATCATTTCCTTTATCAACAATATTGCTAGAAAAACCAATCGATATGCAATTATCAAGAGGAGAGGCAACAGTACGTGTTTTATCTTACTTACCCAACCATATAATCCTTAGAACAAATGCAAGCGGATCAAAACTCTTATTTCTGTCAGATACGTATTATCCTGGATGGAAAGCATTCGTAGACAATAAAGAAACACCAATCCTAAAAGCTGATTATGCATTTAGAGCTATTATTATCCCTTCAGGAGTTCACCAAGTTATCTTTACATTTGATAGTCCTTCTTTTAAGATAGGAAGTGTAGTATCTGTTTTGAGTTTATTATTGGCAGCAGGCGTTATTATTTATTTTGCAACTGCCAAGAGGCATGGTAAAAAATAGAATTTATCTTTTATTATTTATAAGTATCCTTGTCGTAGGATTTTTTTTGCGTTTCTATAAAGTTTCAGATGTTCCTCCTGGAGTAAATAGAGACGAAGCATCTATTGGCTATACTGCTTATTCTCTTTTGCATACTGGAAAAGATGAATATGGGAGAAGCTTCCCATTGTCGTTTCAATCATTTGGTGACTGGAAGCTTCCTTTATATATTTATACAACAGAACTCTCGGTAAAACTATTTGGTCTTAATGATTTTGCTGTACGATTCCCTTCAGTTTTGGCAGGAACTGCAACGGTATTTTTAGTATTTTTTCTAACAGAAGAATTATTTGGAAGTATATTGCTTAGCTTTCTTACTATGGGGATAATGGCTATTGCCCCTTGGAATATTCAATTATCCAGAATTGGAGCAGAGACAAATTTAGCTGTTTTCTTGGCAACACTTGCTTTCTTATTTTTCTTAAAAGCACTTAAAAAGCATCAATGGCTTTTTATCCCAAGTGCAGTTCTTTTTGCTCTTACATACTTTACTTATGCAGGAAATTACATTTTTACAACGCTTCTTTGTCTAGGAATTCTTATTTTCTATTGGGTAAAAATTCCAAAAACAAAAACACCATATGTTGCAGCAGGGATATTTATTGTTATTAGCATATTTATTGGATTTACTACTTTATCGGCAAATAATACGAAAATTTCTGGAATAAGTATTTTTGGAGATCCTGCTGTTGTTTATGCAAAGATAGATATTCCAAGAAATGAACATGCAAATCCAAATTCGCTTTTTGTAAAATTAACAAATAACAAAATTGTTTTTGCATCAGAAAGATTTTTACAAAATTATTTTAACGCATTCTCAGCGCCATTTTTATTTATAAGTGGTGGAACAAATAAATCATACAATATAGAAAATTTCGGCAATATGTATCTTATAGAAGCACCATTTTTATTCTTAGGGATTGTTTTTCTATTTACTCAAAAGAAGGGAAGAAACAGAAGCATAGTTTTGTGGTGGCTTTTTATTTCGCCAATTGCAGCAAGCATTACTAAAGATGCTCCTCATTCAACACGAATGTTTGCAGTTTTCCCAATTTTGTCACTAGTAACTGCTTCTGGAATTTATTGGGTACTTGAGATGGTAGAAAAAAAGAAAGTATTAAGATTTTTAACAATAATAGTTATTCTTGTATTTTATATTTTTAATTTCTTGGTTTACATTGATCAGTATTTTATTCTTTTTCCTCGTAATGAAAGCCAAGATTGGGGATATGGATATAAAAAAGTTGTGCAACTTTTGCAACAACCCGAATATGCTCAGAAAAATGTAATTATGTCACAACCTCAAACATCTCCGTATATTTTTCTTGCTTTTTATAGTAAATACAATCCTACATTATTACAAAAACAATTAGTTCATTATCCAATCACAGAAGACGGTTTTACTCATGTAAGATCGTATGGACAATATACCTTTAAAGACATTAATTGGGGAAAAGATATAGAAAATAGAAATACGCTTCTTATTGATTTTTCAAAAAATGTACCCGAGTTTATTAGGCATGATTATAAAACAACAAATATACTCTTGCCAAATGGCAAGTCAATGTTTACCATAGTACAAACGCCATGAGAAACAAACTATTGGCTATTCTTACTGTTGTTGTCTTAAGCAGTCCTGGATTATTTGCTCTTTTCCATCCGGGTTTTTTTGTTACAGATGATGGGAATTGGATGATTGTTCGTTTTACAGCATTTTACGATGCTCTCAAGCACGGACAATTTCCTGTTAGATATTTAACCAGACTTAATTTTGGCTATGGATATCCTGTTGCAGATTTTTTGTATCCATTATTTCTTTATCTTGGAGTTCCTATAAAAATCATTGGATTTAGCTTTATTAACACTATAAAGATAATTTTTGGAATAAGTTTATTACTCTCTGGAATTTTTAGTTTTTTCTGGCTTAAAAAAAGATTTTCGCATTTTTCTGCAATTGCTGGAGCAGTTGCCTATGCTTTATTTCCATATCATTTATGGGATGTTTATAAAAGAGGATCTGTTGGTGAAGTTTTAGCTTTAGCTGTTGTCCCATTTATTTTGTGGCAGATTGAGAGAAGAAGCATTGCGTTTGTTGCAATAGGAATAGGCCTTTTAATAACTGCGCATAATGTTATGGCACTTTTTTTCTTACCAATTGCAATCCTTTATGCGTATTTTATTAAAAAAATTTCTTTAAAACATATAGCTATCACTACTATTCTTGGACTAGGTCTTTCTGCTTTTTTTTGGTTTCCCGCTCTTTTAGATAAGCAATATACTGTTTTTGACAGTATAAAAGTATCTTCCGTAACGAGTTATTTTCTACAAGTTAAGGATTATATTCTTTTTGGATTTATCTCTATTGTAGTCTTACTGCAAAGTATTTTTTATATAAAAAAGAAAGATATTTCCTTTCTCTTTTTCTTTTTATTTACCATATTATCTTTGCTGTTTACTTTTCCTATTACACAAAAGATTTGGGAGATTATGCCGGGAACAAATCTTGTTCAATTCCCGTTTAGATTGCTTTCTATAACGACACTTTCTATAAGCTTTTTAGTTGCCTATAATCTTGAACAAATTAAGAGTTCAAAAAGGCTATTTTTTACTGGTGTATATTTATTAGTAATTTTCTTATCAACTTGGAATGTTCTTATCCCAAGATATTTTGAGAATTTTCCAGATACCTATTATTCAACTAATGTAGATTCCACAACCGTTAAAAATGAATATCTGCCTAAATGGGTAAAAGATGAGCCAACAACTCTTCCAAAAGAGAAAGTTCAAATTATTTCAGGGAGTGCCACAATAAGTGCGTTACAAGAAAACCCAAACAAGGTTATGTTTTCGATCATCTCTGGAAAACCTGCTACCATTCAAGTGAATATTATTTATTTCCCCGGTTGGAAGGTATATGTTAACAATCAGATGTATCCTTTTTCCTATGATAATCCTATGGGCGTTATTACGTTTTCGACAAAGCCTGGAACACAAACAGTAGTCGTGCAATTTAGCGAAACAATTGCTAGACTAATTGCAGACCTAGTTTCTGCTTTATTTGTTGTTGGTGTTGTCTGTATATTTATTGTAGAGCGTAAAAAATTTATATTATGAAATTTATAGCTAAATTTAGTGATATATTGCTTATTATTAGTATTTGTATCCTTTCTTTCTGGACAGTAAAACCACTCTTCGCAGCTGGATTTTTTCCAATACATGATAGTACACAAGTAGCAAGAGTTTATGAAATGGGAAAGGCTCTTAAAGATGGAGTATTTCCTGTAAGAATTGTAAGTGATTTAGGATTTGGTTATGGATATCCCTTGTTTAATTTTTATGCTCCCTTAGCCTATTATCTTGCAGGATTATTCACTATATTTGGAGTGGCAGCTCTATCTGCTACAAAAGCGACAATGATTATTGCAGTGTTATTTTCTGCTGTAACAATGTATTTATTTGCAAAAGTATTTTTTGGAAGATATCCCGCTGTTTTAGCTAGTATTCTATATGTCTACGCAACATATCATGCTGTAGATATTTATGTTAGGGGAGACTTGGCAGAGTATATGGCTTACGCATTTATTCCCTTAGCATTTTATGGATTATGGCAAGCTTATGTAACGAAAAAATGGAAATATATGCTCATAGGTGCATTGGGTTTTGGAGGGCTTATTGTCGCGCACAACTTAACAGCATTTATGGTTAGTCCTTTTTTACTGATTGCAGCAATAATTCTTAGTGTAATTTCTTACAAAAAAAATCCAAAAAGTGCATTTGTTCCATTAGCCACATTATTTTTTGGGATTATCCTTGCATCATTCTATTGGATACCTGTGTTTGCAGAAATGAGATATACCAATGTTCATTCTCAGATAGGTGGGGGAGCAGCTTTTGGTAAAAATTTTGTCTGTTTTCAGCAATTTTGGTATAGCCAATGGGGATATGGAGGATCGGTTGCAGGATGTAATGACGGTATGTCATTTATGATAGGAAAACTTCATATATTTTTTGCACTATTGGGCTTTTTGACTTTATTTTTTCTTCGTAAAAGGTTTTTACAACAATCAATAGCACTCCTTTTTGCAAGTGTAAGCTTAGTTGTCTGTTTATTCCTTTCAACAAGCGCATCGTACATTTTTTGGAAAATTATTCCAGGAAGTGCTTTTATACAATATCCCTGGAGATTTTTAGAGCTTGTTTCTTTTTTCGCTTCATTTTTAGGTGCAGGTTTTTTATTTACTTTAGGAGAAATTATGCAAAAACAAACAAAAAGGGTGAGGCTCTATGCTCTTCCTATAATAACTATTATTTGTATAATCGCAGTCGTTATTTTGCAAAGTAAATTTTTTGTTCCGCAAAAATACCTCAATGTATCTTCTCGTGATTTCACCAATCCAAAAGCGCTGTTTGAAGCTTCAAAGATATCAAATGAATATATGCCTCCTCACTTTGTACTTCCAGTGATAGAAAAAGCATATGTCACAAATCCACTTGCAATTTCTTCTTTTAGAGGAAAATCAGACCTTCTAGTAAATAAATCACAAATAAAGGCTGCAAAGATATTTGTTCTTCGTCTTGAACCATTTGTATTCCCTCTGGCATATTTCCCAGGATGGCATATGTACCTTGATGGGAAAGAGTCTCAATTTGTCCCTACAACCAGAGGACTTTTAGTAAATATCCCTATTGGGTATCATACAGTCGTTTTACAATATCATCAGACTTTTATAGAGGTATTAGCTAATTTCTTATCTGTAACTGGTGTCATAGTACTGCTTCTTGGTATAATATTTAGCGAAAGGAAACACTCACATGGCAAAACAAGTTCCTGAACTTTCTATTTTTTTCCCTTTTTGGAACGAAGAAAAAAACATTGAGCAGGTAGTTAAAAAAGCTATTCCTGTTGCAAAAGAGGTGGCAAAAAAATGGGAAATACTTATGATAGATGATGGCTCTTCAGATAATACCTATCAAATTGCCAAAAAACTTGCTGCAACAGATCCAACACATTTACGTGCAATTACTCATACCCCAAATAGAGGATATGGTGCAGCCTTAAAAGAAGGACTTATTAACTCCAAGTATGAATTAGTAGTTTTTATGGACGGAGATGATCAATTTGATTTTTCTGAGGTAACAAAATTTATTGATCTTATTGGTCCTGTTGATATTGTTATTGGAAAAAGAAAAAGAAGATTAGACCATCCGTTTAGACATGTATTAATGACACTTCTCAAAATCTGGGATTTTGTCTTTTTTGGTTTTTACTTTGAAGATATTGATTGTGGATTTAAAATGTTTAAGAAAGAAGCAATTCAAAAGATATTGCCACTTAGCTCAGAAGGAGCAATGATTACAACAGAAATATTGGCAAAAGCGTTAAAGAATAAATTGCGAATTCTGCAAGTAGGCGTAAATCATTACCCGCGAAAATTCGGAGATCAAAGCGGTGGAAATCCTCGAGTTATTTTTCGAGCGATCCGAGAAAGTTTAGATCTGTGGAGGAATCTGCATTATGGAAGAGCTTGATATAGCTGCCGTAACAAAACGCTCAATTCGCGGCGTTTTTGCTCTAGTTACTCGAAGTTTTTTTATCCAAGTCGTTAGTTTTACCGTTAATTTTATTTTAACTATTTTACTTTCTCCTGCAATTTTTGGAGTTTATTTTGTAGTTTCTGCTGTTATTGCATTTCTCCAATACTTCTCCGATATAGGTCTTGCGGCAGCATTAATACAAAAAAAAGAACAAATTACGCAAGATGATTTAAAAACAACTTTTACCATTCAACAACTATTAGTTATTTCTGCTGTTGTTATTGCATTGGTTGTTTCTCCTTATGTGGGGAAATTTTATAAACTAGAGCCAGAAGGCATATTATTGTTTCAAGCACTCGTTGTTTCTTTTTTCCTCTCATCACTTAAAACAATTCCCTCAATTCTTCTAGAAAGAGATCTTCGTTTTGAAAAATTGGTTATTCCTCAAATTGTAGAAACGCTAGTATTTAATCTCGTTGCACTTATTATGGCACTGAAGGGTTTTGGAGTTGCCAGTTTTACGGTTGCTGTTTTAGCAAGGGGATTATCTGGTCTTATTGCAATATATATAATTAAGCCTTGGAAAATTGAGCTTGGATTCTCAAAATCCGTTGCCAAACGTTTATTGTCATTTGGAATCCCATTTCAGGCTAACAGCTTTTTAGCACTTCTTAAAGATGATCTTATGATTGCATATGTGGGAAAAGTTTTGCCACTTGCTCAGGTTGGATATATTGGCTTTGCCCAAAAATGGGCGCTAATGCCTCTTCGACTTATTATGGATAATGTTATTCGAATCACTTTTCCATCTTTCTCTCGACTGCAACATGAAAAAAGACATTTGGGTATTGCTCTAGAAAAATCTTTATTTGTTTTGTCATTTTTAATTTTTCCAGCTCTCATTGCTCTTGTCATTTTATTCCCATATTTTTTATTAATTATTCCTAAATATCATAAATGGGAACCTGCTCTTCTCTCTTTAGGATTTTTTGCAGTAAATGCAGGACTTTCATCTATTTCTACCCCTCTAACAAACGCACTGAATGCTATAGGGAAAATCAAAGTAACACTATATTTAATGATTTTCTGGACTATAGCAACCTGGATCTTAACTCCGCTTGGAATTATTTGGTTTGGATTTAATGGATTTGCCATTATGTCTGCAATTATAGCCGTTTCTGTGATAGCTGTAGTATATATAACCAAAAAGCATCTTGATTTTTTTGTTATTAAAACCATTCATAGTCCCTTGATTGCATATAGTATTATGGGCGTTGTGCTATTTTTTGCTTCAAAGTATGTTATTCATGAACTTTTTGGTTTTATTGCCATGTGTGTTCTTGGAGCACTAATTTACTTTGTAAGCATGTGGCTTATTGCCAAAAATGAACTACAGCAAGATATTGCTACTGTCCGCAAGCAATTTGTAAAATCATAAAAAAGTCGCTAGACTAAGACTACTATGGGAAAACTTTCTGTTGTTATATCTGCCTTTAATGAAGCATCTAGAATTGAAAAATGTCTCCAGGCTACCTCTTTTGCTGACGAAGTTATAGTTGTTGATAATTCTTCTACAGACGACACGGCAAAAATTGCCAGAAAGTTTACAAAAAAGATATATAAAAGACCTAATAACCCCATGCTTAATGTCAACAAAAATTATGGGTTTTCAAAAGCAACAGGGGATTGGATATTAAGTCTGGATGCAGATGAAGTTGTAACACCGGATTTAATTGCAGAAATATCTCAGGTTATTAATAAAAATTCCAATATAAATGGTTATTGGATACCAAGAAAAAATATTATTTTTGGTAAATGGATCCAAAATTCTATTTGGTGGCCAGATTATCAATTACGGTTATTTAGAAATGGAAAAGGAAACTTTGCAGAAAAGCATGTCCATGAAATGTTAACAATAGAGGGAGAAACAGAAAAGCTACAACATGCCTTTGTCCATGATAATTATTCCTCAATTTCTCAATATCTGCAAAAATTAGATAAATTATACACAGAAAGTGAAGTTGAACATTATATTGCATCAGGAAAGCAAGTATCTTGGGCAGATGCCATCACATTTCCACTTCAAGATTTTTTAAAAACTTTTTTTGCACAGAAAGGGTATAAAGATGGATTACATGGCTTGGTATTAAGTTTTCTACAAGCATTTTATGCTGAGGTTGTTTTTGCCAAAATTTGGGAAAAACAAGGTTTTATAGAATATAATGACAAAAATTTTTTAGAAAATGTTTTTAAACATTTTAAAAAAGGAGCATTAGAAATGCAGTATTGGTTTTTAACTTCCTTTATGGCTGATACCCATAATGTTTTTAAGAAAATTTCTCTAAAACTTGCCCGCAGAAAAATTCAAAAAAAACTCTAACATGAAAAAAATATTTATTGTAACTATTAATTATAATAGTGAAAAAGAAACTCATGATTGTATAGCTTCTCTTAAAAAATTAGTTGTTAAAGATGTTGGATTACAAATTGTTATTGTTGATAACGCATCTAAAATCCCATTTACATTAACTTCTTTAGAAAAAAAAGATTCTTCTTCACATGTTTTAAGAAGTGAAACTAATTTAGGATTTACCGGCGGGAATAATTTGGGAATTTCTTTCGCTCTTTCTCATAATGCTGATTATATTCTGCTTATAAACAATGACACAATAGTAGAGAAACAAATGCTTGAATTTTTAATATCATCTATAGAAAAAGAGAACGTTGGCCTAGCGGTCCCAAAAATTTATTTTGCAAAAGGACATGAATTTCACTTAGATCGTTATAAAAAAGAAGAATTAGGAAAAGTAATTTGGTTTGCTGGAGGAGACATAGATTGGAAAAATGGAGTAAGTTTTCATAGAGGGGTAGATGAAGTTGATAAGGGTCAATATGATAAAGAAGAACCAATTGGTTTTGCCACAGGATGCTGTATGTTATTTAAAAAGGAAGTATTTGAAAGAATTGGAATGTTTGATAATACGTATTTTTTATATTTTGAAGATGCAGACATTTGTGAAAGAGTAAAACGAGCAGGATATAAAATTATGTATCAACCAAAAGCTATTATGTGGCATATTACCGCAGCATCATCTGGTGGTTCTGGTTCTTTCTTGCATGATTATTTTCTAACCAGAAATAAAATGGTATTTGGTATGAGATATGGTCCATTAAGATTAAAAGTAGCACTTTTTCGAGAAAGCATGCGTCTTTTATTTAATGGACGGGAATGGCAAAAAAAAGGTATAGTAGATTACTATACAAGAAATTTGGGGAAAGGAAGCTGGAAATAAATGAAATTATCTGTTGTCATTATTGCTAAAAATTCTGCCAAAATTATTGAAGAGTGTATTAAATCGGTATCTTTTGCTGATGAAATTATTGTTGTTGATGGCGGCTCTACTGATAATACAAAAGAAGTTGCACAAAAACAGAAAGCTAAAGTAATAACAGGTATCTCATATGATTTTGCAAAGCAGAGAAATATTGGAAAAACACATGCTAAGAATGAATGGATTTTCTATATAGACACAGATGAGAGAGTAACACCAGAATTGGCAAAAAGCATTCAGCAAGCAATTGAAAATCCTCAATTTGATGCATATAAAATAAAGAGAAAAAATTTTTATTTAGGAAACTTCCCTTGGCCAGGAATTGAAAAGTTGGAAAGATTGTTTAAAAAATCACATCTTAAACAGTGGGTAGGAGCACTGCATGAAAGCCCAGTAGTTGAGGGAACAATAGGGGAGTTAGATGGCTTTTTACTTCATTATTCTCACCAAAGCTTATCATCTATGGTTAGTAAAACCAATCAATGGTCAGAAATAGAAGCAGAGTTGCGTTTTAAAAATAATCATCCAAAAATGAGCTGGTGGAGGTTTTATAGAGTTATGTATACGGGATTTTATAATTCGTATATAAAACAAGGCGGTTTTAAAGCAGGAACACCTGGTCTTATAGAAAGTCTCTATCAGGCATTTAGTATGTTTATAACCTATGCCAAACTTTGGGAGAGGCAACATGAAAAAAATTCTAAATAACTTTTGGCCTTTTGCTATTATTTTTTTAGTCTGGTTTATCTTTGCCGCACCATTTTTCTTAAAACATAAAGTTCCTTTTCCATCAACCTACATGGTGAATAATTTTGCTCCCTGGAGTGCGTATCCTCAATTTGCGAGCCCGGTTAAAAATGGTGCAATGCCTGATTTAATTACTCAAATTTATCCATGGAAACACTTTACTATTGAGCAATGGAAAAAAGGACAAATTCCACTGTGGAATCCATATAGTTTTTCAGGCACACCGCATCTGGCAAATTATCAATCGGCAGTTTTATCTCCAATTAATCTTCTATTTTTTATTCTTCCTTTTGTTGCTGCTTGGAGTATGAGTATTCTTCTTCAGCCATTACTTGCCGGATTATTTATGTATTTATACACAAGAAGTCTTTCTGTAAGTAAGCTTGGCAGCTTGCTTTCTAGTATAAGTTTTATGTTTTGCGGGTTTGTAGTAACGTGGATGGATTATGGTACTCTTGCGTATGCAATTTTGTTTTTACCATTAGCTTTTTTTGCAATAGAAAAATATGTGAAACATAAAAAAAGTATATTTCTTGTCTTATTATCTATTTCAATTCCTTTGTCTTTCTTTAGTGGACATTTTCAAACAAGCATTTACTTTTATCTGTTTACTGTAGTATATGCGATTTTTGTTGCTTTTAGAGAAAAAAACATAAAATTATTACTGTGGATTGGAGCATATGGACTATTTGGACTACTTTTATCTATGCCACAAATATTACCTTCGTTAGAATTTTATACACAGTCTGTAAGAAGTGGGTTATTTGAAAAGGTAGAAGTTATACCATGGGGCTATTTGCCAACTTTTGTTGCACCGGATTTTTATGGAAATCCTGTTACCAGAAATGATTGGTTTGGACATTATGCTGAATGGAATGCATATGCCGGATTAGTGCCTCTTATATTTGGTTTTTATACAATAAGAAAAAAATCAAAACAAATTATATTTTTTGCAGCTTCAGCAATTGTTATACTTCTTTTAGCTTTTCCTAGTCCATTACTAAATGCAATGGTAGCACTTCATATTCCTGTGCTTTCCACAAGTTCTGCTAGCCGGATTATTGTTCTGTTTAGCTTTATCGTTGCCGTTTTAGCAGGGTTTGGATTTGATTTACTCTTAAAAGATATTGAAAAAAATAGATTCAGACCTATTTTAGTTCTATTAGCTGGATTTTTTGTAATTTTTAGTATTTTGTGGCTAATTGTTTTAAAAAAGTTATTTTTACCTATAGATAAAATAATTATTGCAAAACAGAATATGCTCTTGCCAACAATTTTGTTTGTTAGTGTACTCATCCTTATAGGAGGAATTTATTTCCTCAAAAAAATAAAAAAGCAAAAATTTATTATTGTTTTATTTGCCGCACTTATTGCTCTGGCAGCATTTGATATGCTTAGATTTGCCACAAAATGGCAGCCATTTGACCCGAATACGTTAGTATATCCATCAGTTCCTGTTTTAAATGGGTTTAAACAAATAGAAGGATACAGTAGAGTACTGGGGAATTTAGATGCAGGAACAGGTGTTTATTATCATTTGCCTTCAGTAGAAGGATATGATGCATTATATATTCGTAGATATGGTCAACTGATAGCTTCAATGACTGATGGTAAACTGCAAGATTCCTACAGATCTGTTGTGTCATTTATTAAAAATAACCAAAACACAGCCCAAATGGTCAAGTTACTCAATATTACCTATATAGTTCACAAAAAAAGTGATGATTTTGTGGGATGGACTTTCCCTTATTGGGATTATCCAGGTCAATTTAATCAAATTTTTGAAGATAGCTCTTATAGAATATTTAAAAATACAAATGCTTTACCTCATGCATTTGTTGCTTCAAATTTTACTGTTGTTCCTGATGATCAGAAAAAGATTACAACAATACTTTCTAAATCATTTAATCCAGCCCATACAGTTATTTTAGGTAAAAATCCAGGATTTACTGCATCTGCTTCCAATAGTGGTTCTGCAACTATTACTTCTTATTCTCCCAATAGGGTATCTATTACAGCTGAAACCCAAAATAAATCGGTCTTAGTTCTTTTGGATAATAATTATCCGGGGTGGAAAGCAACAATAGATGGAAAGCAAACGCCAATTCTTACAGCAAATTACTCTTTTAGAGGGGTAGTTTTACCTTCAGGTACTCATAAAATAGTATTTTCTTTTGAACCTTTAAGTTTTATTACTGGAGTATGGTTGGCAATAACAGGAATTGTTGGGATTATAGTAGGATTTTTTATAAATATAAAGAAAACTACCAGAATTTAACCTGCTTTATGGAGAATTTCTTCTTTGCAAAGAAGAATAAATAAATAATATCTAAAATTCCAACGGTGTTAATAACCAAAATGACAATAAACCAATTTCTTTGGGAGAATCGTGCTGCATTCCATAAAGCTATGCCTTTCCATACAATACTCCACGCAAAAAGGATATATAAAAGAATTGTGGGAAAGCCAGAAGCAAAATTCATATAATTATATTAACATACGCTTTCCAAGCTTGTCAAAACTTGTTACAATTATTCTGTGAAAATAGGTATTTACGATCCGTATCTGGATACATTGGGTGGAGGGGAAAAGTACATGTTAACGGCTGCCGCATGTTTAGCAAAAGAGCACGAAGTTACTATCTTCTGGGATAATCCAAAAGTTTCTGAAGCTGCAAAACAACGATTTGGATTGGATTTATCAAATGTTTCTTTTACAAAAAATATTTTTAGTACTCAAATTCCTTTATGGGAAAGGATTTTCCAAACCATGCAATATGATAGAATTTTTTATTTAAGTGACGGAAGCATACCTGTAGCATTCCCTAAAAAATTATTTTTACATTTTCAATTCCCCCTTG
>JAKAEF010000123.1 GCA_021820025.1 bacterium
AGAATATCCAACGCTTTTAGAAAAATTAGTCCGCTGGGGTATAACTAGCGTATCGGTTACCCCCGATGTTATTGACACAACACGCAAAGTTGTGTCAGAAATAGAAAAGAAGCTCATTAACGAGTAATTCCTCATGGCTAAAATAAAACATATTGCAGCACGCGAAGTGTTAAACGGGAAAGGAGATCCATCCGTTGAAGTTACTGTTGTCTTAAGTGACAATTCTATTGGCGTTGCAACATCAAGTAATGGAACCTCTGTGGGAAGTTATGAAGCATTTAATTTATATGATCACGATGATGCCAGATTTAAAGGTATGGGTATGCTTAAAGCAGTCCAAACTGTAGATGAAATAGTTACTCCTAAATTAGTCGGTCTTGAAGCAACAAAGCAACAACTTATTGATAGAACAATGATTGATTTGGATGGCACGCAAAATAAAGGACGCATTGGAGCAAATACTATGCTTGCTATATCTATGGCTGTTTCAAAAGCTGCCGCCGCATCATCTGTTTTACCTCCTTATTTATATTTACGCGAGTTTTTGTCTAATAGTAATATTTCTGCCAAAATTCCAACACCAATTTTTACCCTTATTAACGGTGGTTCATATGGGGCAGAATCAGTTGATTTTCAAGATTTTTTACTTATGCCAGCCTCTTCTTTTGACTATGATCAGTCATTAGAAATGGGAGTAAGAGCATTTAATGCTGTTGGTGATACATTAAAAATTAGTAATCTTTATACTCTTACAACGATTGCAGGAGGCTATGGTCCTGCTCTGACAAACAATACCGAGGTTTTAAATGTTATAACAAAAGCGTTAGAATCAACAACCATGAGACTTGGATTTGATGTATTTTTAGGAATAGATGCCAATGCTACTTTTTTTTACAAAGGACAACAATATAGAATTAAAGATAAAGATACAGGACTTTCTGCAAAAAACCTTACCCAGGTATACCAAGAGTTAATAAAAAATTATCATGTTTTATATCTTGAAGATCCACTTGCTGAAGATGACTGGGATGGATGGACAAATCTTACTGCAACACTTGCGCAAGATGCCTTAATTGTTGGCAGTGACTTAACAGCAACCAATCCATATAGACTACAAATGGCAATAGACAAAAGGGCTATTTCTGCAATAGCAATAAAACCAAATCAAATCGGGACTGTCATAGAAAGTATGGCTGTTGTAGAAGTAGCAAAGGCTGCAGGACTTAAAATTGTTGTTTCAGATAGAAGCTCTGAAACCAATGATGATTTTTTGGCTGATTTTGCAGTTGCAGTCGGAGCAGACTATGTGCGTTTGGGAGGACCATCCCGAGGAGAGCATGTAGCAAAATATAACCGTCTTTCTCAAATTAATGCGCAACTCAAATTACTTCAAAAGTGAAAAAGCAGAACAAATTCTCCTTTAGGTTCTTGTGTTGCATATTTTTGAATTAGCTCTGAGATTGAGCATCTAATTACTTCTTCATGAACTTTTGTTAATTCCCTGCATGCAACAATTTGCATATTACCCAAAACTTCCTCAACTAGATGCAATGTTTTAACTAATTTATGTGGAGCTTCAAAAAAGATAACCGTTGTGAGAAGACTTTCCTGAGATTTTTTAATATTCTCAAGCATTTTTTTTGCATTTCCCTCTTTTGCAGGAAGATATCCAACAAAAGTAAATTTGTCTGTTGGCAGTCCGGATACGGTGAGTGCTAAGGTAACGGAGGAAGCACCTGGAAGTCCTTCCACTTTTATATCATTTTTAATTGCCTCTCTTACCACGGTGAATCCTGGATCAGAGATGGAAGGAGTACCTGCATCACTAATCAATGCAACATCTTGTCCGCTTTTTAAAATTTCTATAATTTGCGGGATTTTTTGCTCTTCGTTTTGTTCGTAAAAAGAAATTAAATGAGGCTTTTGTGCCTCTTCAGGACGTTCTAAATATTCTTTTCTTAGTTCTTGTAAAAAAAGTCCAGCTCTTCTTGTATCTTCGCATGCGATTGTTTTTGCTTGCAACAAAAGTTTGGCTGCTCGTACAGTTATGTCTTGCATATTGCCAATCGGAGTTGCTACAATGTAAAGAATTCCAGTATTCATATGGTAGAACAATTATCAGGATTAATTATACATCTTATTCGTTCCTCAGGCTATGTTGGCATTTTTATTTTAATGACCTTAGAGTCTGCTCTTATTCCAATACCATCAGAAGTAACTATGCCGTTTGCCGGATTTTTAGCACAAGCAGGAGCACTTAATTTTTGGGCTGTTGCAGCAGTTGGTGCATTAGGAAATTTAATTGGCTCTTTGCTTGCCTATGCACTTGGATACTTTTTGGAAGAAAGTGTTATTCTTTCTTTAATCAAAAAATATGGTAAATTTATTTTAATTTCAGAACATGAATATATTAGAGCAGTCAAATGGTTTCAAAAATATGGAAATCCAATAACCTTTTTTAGTAGACTTTTACCAGCTGTAAGAACCTTTATCTCTCTACCTGCAGGTCTTGCAGAAATGAATATTGTAAAGTTTATTATTTACTCATTTTTAGGAGCAGCTGTTTGGTCAACATTTTTAACCTGGATTGGATTTTATCTAGGCACAAAATGGAATAGCTGGGAACCTTATTTTCGAAAATTTCAATTAGTTATTGTTGTTTTAGTAGTTGTTGGAATTCTCTGGTATATTAACCACAAGTTAAAGATAATAAAATTTGGAAAGAAAAAATAGTTTCCTTATTGTCTTGTTCGAGGAAGTGCATGCTGCATACCCGTAATCATTCTTCCTATTAAAGATGTTGGTTGTACATACTGCATTGTTTCTGTCAGCCTATGACCAATAGCAACAGCATCCCAAGGTCTTTGAGATAATGGCACATCTCTATCTCCAATTGGCACAATAATGCCATTTCTATGAGC
>JAKAEF010000014.1 GCA_021820025.1 bacterium
CCAAAACAAGCACCTTCCCAGCAACAACAAGAACAAATGGTTCAAACATTAACTCCAGACCAAGTTGGACTTCAAATTACCATCCGACCAGATAAAAACGCGATGCAATTTGTTTTAAATAATGCAGCAGATATAACTCATGTAGAATACACGATTACCTATACTGCAAACCAAAAAGGTCAAGAAGTAAATCAAGGCCTTTTTGGAGAAATTGACAATGCAAATGGCAGCTCCAGTATTAAAACAGATAAATATAGAGAGTTTGGAACCTGCTCAAGTGGCGTTTGCCGATATGATACGGTTGTCTCTCCAGTAAAACTTACTCTTAAAATTACAAAAAAAGATGGAAATATTTATAGTGTAGAAAAAACAGTTGACCTTTCTAACTCCTAAGTTCTTCTAACGTTTTCACAAAACCAACATACCTATTGTGTTTATGGTAGGAAATTTTCTCTATATGTAGTTGTTGACACTCCGTGAAAAAAAGTCCAAAATGGAATATGTAGTCCTAAGTAGGAAAAAGTAGGAATTTAAGTTCCTGTTCTTTAAAGTGATAAATATGTTAATCGGACAATTTGAAGGAAAAGTTGCAGAAAAACACCAAATAGCTTTTCCTAAAAAGTTCCGAGAGATTTTAGGCGATACGTTGGTAATTACAAAGGGATTAGAACAAAACTTAATTGTTGTATCTGAGAAAAATTGGAAAACATTATTAGAAGGAACTGAAGGAAAACCATTTACCAACAAAAACGCTCGAGAATTACAAAGATACTTACTTGGGAATGCTACATACGTAGAATTGGATAGCAAAGGACGATTTGTTTTACCGGAGTTTTTACGAGAATATGCACAGATAGAAAACGAAGTCATTTACGCAGGAATTGAGCGATTTGTAGAAATTTGGGATAAGAAAAAATGGGAAGAACATCAAAAACAGTTGGCAGAAACAATAGTTTCTGTTGCCGAGAAGTTATCAGAAAGTCCTGCCCAAGACTGAAAGGACTAACATGATAAAAAATTATTACCATACATCTGTTCTTTTACAAGAAGCGGTAGACAGTTTAGCTGTGTCATCTGGCAAGCGATTTATAGACGCAACACTAGGTGGTGCAGGTCATACAAAAGAGATTTTACAAAGGGGTGGCATTGTTTTAGGGATAGACCAAGACGAGGATGCACTTGCCTTTGTATCAGAACAAATAAAAAATCCAAACTTGGTTGTTGCTTTAGGTAATTTTAAAGATATAGATACAATTGCCAAAGAAAACACATTTGAGCAAGTGGATGGAATTTTATTTGATTTAGGAGTCTCAAGTCATCAATTTGAAGAAGGTGCACGAGGATTTAGTTTTCAAAAAGATGCAAATCTTGATATGCGAATGGGGACAAGTCTGTCTGTCAAAGCAGCAGATTTAGTGAATGGATTAACAAAGGGAGAATTAATGGAACTGTTTACCAAATTGGGTGAAGAGCCTTTTGCAAAGCGGATTGCTGAAGAAATTATTAAGGCAAGAGAAGTAAAGCCTATAGAGACAACAACAGAATTGGCACAAATTGCAATAAAAGGATATCCAAGAGGATTTCATAAAATTCATCCAGCAACAAAAATATTTCAAGCTTTGCGCATTGCAGTCAATGATGAATTAAATAGTTTAAAAACAGCATTGCCTAAAGCTGTAGAACTTTTAAAGAAAAACGGAAGACTTTCTGTTATTTCTTTTCATTCGCTTGAGGATAGGATTGTAAAAGAATTCTTAAACGAATGTGAAGAAAAAGGTTTAGGAAAAGTGGTAACAAAAAAGCCCATTGTTCCAACAGAGGAAGAAATACAAGCAAATGCACGAAGTAGAAGTGCAAAATTACGGGTTTTTGAAAAAATATGAAACATGCAGTTATTTTAGGATTATTTGTACTCACAGCGATTGTTTTATCTATTGTGCAAATTGTTTTTGGTACACTCTACACAACGGCAGGTTTAGAAATAAGCCAAATTCAAACCCAAAAACAGGCAGTAGATAAAGAAAATATGCTTTTAAGTGAAAAATTATATACTTTGTCTTCTCTTACCAACATTGAAGCAAGCGCAAAACAATTAGGTTTTGAAGATGAAACATCAAAATCTATGCTTGTGGTTACTCAAAATTCTGCGTTTGCTCTTAAGCCATGAGGTGGCGTTATTTAGCTGTTTTTGCTTTCTTCGTTGTTTTGTTTTTTGGAATTTGGACAAAGCTTTTTTATTGGCAAATTATTGATGCATCAGAGCTTTCGTCTATGGGAGAATCCCAATATGCAGAGTACTTGGAAATTCCACCAATTAGGGGAGATATAAAAACATCTGATAATTTTCCAATAGTCACAAACAGAATTTCGTATTTAGTGTATGCTAATCCACAAAAAACAAAAGACATAACACTTGAGAGTAATACGCTTTCTTCTTTATTGCATATTGATGCTGCCTCTATTAGTGCACAGCTTTCTTTAAAAGATAAGGTTTGGGTACCATTAGCAACCAGCATTGATGAAGCAACAAAAGAGAAAATTGCAGCACTAAATCTGCCAGACATGGGTTTTCAGGAGACTCCCACAAGATTCTACCCAGAGGCTTCTATGGCCGCACAATTAGTGGGTTTTGTTGGAAAAGATGCATTAGGAAATTCTAAGGGGTATTTTGGATTAGAAGGATATTACGACAGGCAACTAAGAGGCAGAATTGGGAAAACAACAGTTGTTCATGATGCCTTTGGAAAACCTGTTTTGGCAAAATTAACTTCAAATTCAGGACAGCAAGATGGGAGAACATTAGTTTTACATATAGATAGAGTTATTCAATATGCTCTATCTAAAAAATTAAAAGAGGGTATTCAAGAATATGGTGCAACGTCTGGTATGGCTGCTGTAATGGATCCAAAAACAGGAGCCGTTTTAGCAATGTCTTCTTTTCCGTCGTTTGATCCACGTGATTTTTGGGATTATCAAACAAAAGATTATATAAATCCATTTATTACCGATACATATGAGCCCGGTTCAACCTTTAAACCATTAGTGATGTCTGCCGCAATGGATGCTGGTCTTGTGACCCCAATGTCAACTTGTCCAATCTGCGATAAGCCGGTAACGGTTGGTGATTACCAAATTCATACCTGGGATAATAAATATTTTCCAAATACTACAATGGTTGATATTATGATTCATTCTGATAATACTGGCATGACATATGTTGCGCAAAAATTAGGATTAAATAGAATGATTTCTTATCTCACTAAATTTGGTATAGGACAACCAACAGGTATTGATTTACAGGGAGAATTTGCTCCTCCTCTAAAACCTAAATCTCAATGGTATCCGATTGATTTGGCAACAACGGGGTTTGGACAGGGGATTTCTGTTACGCCAATGGAATTACTCGATGCATTTTCTGCAATTGCAAATGGAGGAGTGAGAATGGAACCTCATGTTGTAGCAGAAATTGAAACACCTGATGGTCAAACAATTCCTATTCCGCCAAAACAAGTTGATCAACCGATTTCTGCAACAGCTGCAAAGCTTATGACAGAAATTTTGGTTGATACGACAAATAAAGGGGAAGCAAGTTTTGCAAGACTGAAAGGATATAGAATCGCTGGGAAAACAGGAACTGCTTCAATTCCCTTAAATGGTCATTATGATCCAACAAAGACAATTGCATCATTTATTGGTTTTGCACCTGCAGATAATCCAAAATTTATCATGGTTGTTATTCTTAATAAGCCAACAACGTCAATTTATGGTGCAGAAACAGCAGCTCCTATTTGGTTTTCCGTTGCTCATGATATTTTGAATTATTATGGTATTACTCCAACAGAAAATGATACCTCTACATTTCAACAGTAAGCTCTGATCCCTCATGTATGTTGTGCTTTGCAATATCTCCCGCAGGCATTTCTAAAACGCCTTTATAAAAAGGATTCCATAAAAAGATACGATTTGGTTGTAAATTTTTGCGCATTTTTTTTACCTGATATTTTTTATCCAAAATTATAACATCTATTGGATATTGCATTCCAAACGTATGTATGCCAAATCTTGTCTCAAAAAAGATACTATGTGGCTTTTTATTTAATAATCCTATACTCTTTTGTAAGAACGATGTTTGTTTATGTGCTTGCAAAATAATACGTTGCTTCATATGATAACTATACAGCTTTCAATGTATGAAAAGAACACTTTTTTATAAAGTTTTACTCGTTACGATTATCTTGGTAATTCTCTCATTTATCTTACCAATTCCTGCAAATAAAAATGTAGATGTTATTCTGCTTCCTGCTACATTTATTTTCGGTGCTATTTATAGTTTTGAAATTCTAAAAGTAATTGGCAATTTTTCTGAACTGAAAAAGTTACTATCTATCCTTACTGCAAATTTAGTCTATATGTATCATGCTGCAACAATTATCGGAGGAAGTTTTACAACTGCAGTACAAGAAAAAATAGAAAAATATATTCTCAGTTCTATAGATTATTCATTAGTGCAGCATATTTCTTCTACCGATCAAGATTTTTTATCGCTTATCGATCCAATAGAATCATTAGAACCAAAAAACGACAGACATAGAGCTGCTTTAAGTTCGGTAACGGCCGGATTTCATAAGGTGTTAGAAGCGCGATATCAACTAGCAGAAGTTGCTCCTAGAGAAATAAGTGCAGGGGAGTGGCTTATGATGATTCTGTTAGCTTTTATTTTAGTTATCACCCTTTTTCTAGGACGAGAAAATGGTATGCTTTCTCAGTTTTCGGCAGGTGTTTTTGCCGCAACAATTATTGGGACTCTCCTTTTACTTGATGAAGCGGATTCTAATCAATTGCAAGAGACTCGGCTTGAATATGAAATTTTTAACCAAGTACTGGAAGATATAGGAAAAAAACCATACTATCCACGATTTGCAATTAAGAAAGGAGTTGTCAAAGTTCAAAAGGGGTACAGTTATAGAATCGGTATCTTTCCAAAGTATCCAGATCTTTCTATAAGAGAAATTCAAGAAGTTAATTCATAGTATGATAAAAGGAATAATTCTAGATGTTGATGGAGTGTTGGTTGGAGATACGCAGGGATACAATTTCCCAGAGCCACATCCAGATGTTATTAAGCGTCTTGCAGAAATCCATCAAAAAAATATTCCAATTGTTTTATGTACTGGAAAAGGTAATTTTGCAATAGAAAGTCTAGTAAAAAAAGCAAATCTTACGAATCCTCATATTGCCGATGGAGGATCTTTAATTATTAATCCATTAGAAAAAGCTATTATAAAAAGTGCTCCATTACATGCATCCCTTGTAAAAGAAATAATTCAAGCATGTATGCAGAAGCATGTTTATCTTGAAGTGTATGCAACAGAAAATTATTACGTACAAAAAGATCAGGAAAATGAGCAAGTTACAAAAAAACATTCTATAACGCTGCAAAAAGAACCAATTCTGCCCGATGATTTAGAGAAAGCTGTCGATAATAGAGAAATTATTAATATGATTGCTATAGCAGATAACGAAAATGATAAAAAAAGAGTTGAAGAAGTATTGCAACCTTTTTCAAAACATGTTGAGTTAGTGTGGACATTGCATCCTTCTTTGCTTCCAAATCAATTCTATTTAATTACCGCAAAAGGTGTTTCAAAAAAAACAGCAGTTGAAGAAGTTTTTTTAAAGTTAGAGATTCCTTTGACAGAAGTATTAGGAGTCGGAGATACCATGGGAGATTGGAGTTTTATGCAAGAATGTGAATATGTTGGGGTTATGGGAAATGCACCTGATGCTTTAAAGCAAAAAGCTCGAGAAAAGGATAACAATAAATTCTATATTGGCGGCCCGGTTGAAAAAAATGGAATTTTAGAAATATTCGATTATTTTGTAAGAGAAATGTAATAGATTTCCAGAAAGATTCTTTTTTGCACAACTCCTTCCAACCGTTGTTCCAACAGCTTTGCCTTCTCAGAGCGGAGGGATTAACATTTAATCGATAGTCATAGTATCGATTTTTCAATTGCAATACAATTATTCACGGAATATAAGTGGAAGATATAAGCTCAAAAAGGTATAATAGTTTTATGTGGCAAAAGACAAAGAATGTCTATCACTTATTGGTGGCATTTGTGGCAAATACGTGGTTTAATTTCCCGGGTAAAAAGCTCACAGTTATTGGCATTACCGGAACTGACGGTAAAACAACGACAGTAAATCTTATTTATCACATTCTGCATGAGGCAAAACTCAATGTCTCTGTTATCTCAACAGTTGGGGCAACAATCCATGGAAAAACACTTCCATTAGGCTTTCATGTAACCACACCTTCATCAATTAAATTAATTAAATTTCTAAAACAAGCAGTAGATAATTTGCATGCGGAAAAGCAAAATTACTTAGTCTTAGAAGTGACTTCTCATTCTTTAGATCAACATAGAGTATGGGGAATTCCTTTTACCGTTGGTGGAATTACCAATGTGACACATGAGCATTTGGATTATCATAAAACCTATAAAAACTATGTAAAAACAAAAGCAAAATTATTACAAAGAGCAAAAACTGCAATAGTTAATGTAGACGATGCATCTTTCACCTTACTTAAACCATTATTGGAAAACAAAAAATATGTTACCTACGGAATAAAAAATAAAGCAGATATAACACCAAAAACTTTTCCCTTTAAAACGAATCTTCCTGGGGAATATAACAAGTACAATATTTTGTTGGCTGCTGCAGTTTGTAAACAACTAGGAGTATCTGATGAAAAAATTAAGAAAGCAATTGCAACATATAGTCCTCCAATTGGAAGAACAGAAATTGTATATAACAAAGATTTTACTGTTATGATTGATTTTGCTCATACGCCAAATGCTTTTGAACAACTATTGCCTGCAATAAAACCACAAGTTACGGGAAGACTGATTCATGTGTTTGGAAGTGCAGGTCTAAGAGATGCAAAAAAAAGGCCACTTATGGGAAAAGCGTCTGGAGAATATGCAGATATTATTGTTTTAACAGCAGAAGATCCCCGATCAGAAAGTGTTGAAGACATAATGGCTCAAATAGAAAGTGGTATTGATGAAAAAAGAAAAAAAGAAATACAAATAATTAAAGTTCCAAGACGAGAAGACGCAATAGAAAAAGCAATCTCTCTTGCCAAAAAAGGTGATTTTGTGTTACTTACAGGTAAGGCACATGAAAAATCAATGAATTACGGACACGGAGAAGAGCCATGGAGTGAACATGAAGCCGTAAAAAAAGCAGTGGAGAATAAATAATGGATTATTCAAATATTAAAAAAATACATTTTGTAGGAATTAAAGGAGTAGGAGTTGCTCCACTTGCAATTATTGCAAAACAAGCAGGGTTTGACGTAACAGGATGTGATGTCGCAGAATCGTTTATAACTGAATCTTCCTTACATAGTGTTGGAATTACTCCTCTTATTGGGTTTGATCCCTCTCATATTCAAGACGTTGATCTGGTTATTACAACAGGAGCGCATGGGGGATTTGATAACCCAGAAATAAAAGCTGCAAAAGATAAAAATATTCCAATTCTAACGCAAGGAGAAGCAGTTGGTATTCTTATGACAGGTTCTCTCTTTGGCAAAAAATTAAAAGGAATCTCTGTTACCGGCTGTCATGGGAAAACTACTACAACAGCTATGATTGCAACCCTTTTTAAAGTTGCAGGAAAAGATCCAAGTTTTATTATTGGAACCGGTGCTATTCCATCTCTTGGAGCATCCGGTGCATATGGAAAAGGTGAGTACTTTATTGCAGAGGCAGACGAGTATGCAACAGAACCAAAATATAATAAAAAGCCAAAATTTTTATGGCAATATCCTCAAATCTTAGTAATAACAAATGTCGAATATGACCATCCTGATGTGTACCAAACGATGGATGATGTAGTTGCCGCGTATACAGAGTTTGCCAAGCATGTAGAAGAAAAAGGCGTATTAATTGCGAACGGAGATGATTTGTATACGAAAAAAATTCTCGAAAAATATAAAGGGAGAAAAATTTTGTTCGGATCTTCAGTGAGTAATGATTATGTTGTAAAAGATATAAAAGTAGAAAATGGTAAAACAAGTTTTTCTGTCCTTCACGAAGAAAAAGAAGAAATCTATACAGTAAGTGTTATTGGACAGCATAATGCATTTAATGCATTAGCTGCACTAATTGCGGCAAAGGAAGCAGGAATTCAAGAGACAGATATTCAAAAAGGCTTAGTGGCATTTAGTGGAACAAAAAGGCGTTTGGAATATAAGGGAGTATTGCCCACTGGAGCTATTCTCTATGATGACTATGCCCATCACCCAACAGAGATTGCAAGCTCTTTGCTTGCATTAAAAGAAATGTATCCAAATAAGAATTTGGTCTGTATTTTTCAGCCACACACTTATAGTAGAACAAAATTATTGTTTGAACAATTTATATCCTCATTTAAGGCTGCGGATACTGTTATTCTTACGGACATTTTTGCATCAGCCAGGGAGGCTACGGATCCCAGTATTTCATCAGAAAAATTGGCTCAAGGTGTGAAGCAGTTCCAGGACAAGGTTTTATACCTCTCCAAGCTGTCAGATGTGGTAAAATACATTAACGATCAAAAATACCAGGCAGATACTGTTATTGTAACCATGGGAGCAGGAGATGTCTATCAGATTGCAGACAGTATTATGGCTAAGTAATGTATGGAGAATTTTATTGTAACAGGTCAAACCCCATTAAAAGGCACTACTATTGTATCCGGTTCTAAGAATGTCGCTTTAAAAGCTTTAGTAGCTGCATGTCTAACAGATGAAGAAGTAATCATTCGCAACATTCCTTTAATCGCTGATTTTCTTGTTATGGTTGAAATAATGAAAAAATTAGGTGCTCATATTTCTATTCATGATCACACAGTTACAATTCAGGTTAAAAAATTTGCTCATACAGAGGTATCTTTGGAAGATGCTGCAAAAACAAGAGTTTCTGCAATGCTTTTGGCACCTCTTCTTGTACGTAAAAAAGAAGCAATTATTCCAAATCCCGGGGGTTGCCGTTTGGGTGCACGACCAATAGATAGAATTATTGGAGGAATTAATACAATGAGTGTAGAAGTAACCTATCACAGCGAAGACGGATATTTTCATGCAAAAACAAACGGCCTTAAGGGAACAGAATATACTTTTGGAAAAAACACCCATACAGGAACAGAAACATTAATGTTAGCAGCAGTTTTAGCAGAAGGAATAACTATTTTGCATAATGCAGCAGAAGAACCAGAAATTGATGAATTAATTGATTTATTAAATAAGATGGGGGCTTCTGTTAAAAGAAGCGGAAAACGAGAAATAACAATTAGTGGAGTTGCGAAATTACATGGTGCAATTTTTACTGTTTTGCCAGATAGAAATGAAATTATTACTTTTGCAATTGCTGCTTTGGTAACAAATGGTGATATAACAGTAAAAGATGCAAAAAAAGCACAAATTGATGAATTTTTAGAAAAAGTAAAAGAAATTGGGGGAGGAATAGAGGTAAAAGGAGATGACATTCGTTTTTACAAACAGCAGGAATTAAAAGCATGTAATATTACAACTTCAATTTATCCTGGCTTTATGACAGACTGGCAAGCACCATGGGCTGTGTTAATGACTCAAGCAAATGGCGTTTCTATTATTCATGAAACAGTCTTTGAAAACAAAATGGGATATGTGCATGAACTGAATAAAATGGGGGCAAAAGCAGAATTATTTAATCCAAAAGTAGAAAATCCACAAGAAGTATATAATTTTAATCTTGCAGATGACAATCCAGAATACTTCCATGCTGTAAAAATTACTGGTCCTGTACAGCTCCATAATGCAATTTTGAAAATGATAGATATTCGTGCTGGTGCGGCAGTTGTTTTGGCTGCATTGGCAGCAAAAGGAACAAGTACCATTTTTGGCATTGACAAATTAGAACGAGGATACGAAAATTTTGACAAGAGACTCTCTCATTTAGGAGCACATATAAAGAGGGAGAAAGAAAAATAATATGCAAGTTGTCTTATTAGCTGCGGGAAATTCAAGTCGTTTTGTTCCTTTTAATAAAGGCTTAGCTCATAAGTCATTAATAACCATTATGGGCAAAACATTGTTAGAACATACATTAGAAGCAATAAAAAAAGCAGGAATAACAGATGTTGTTTTAGTTGTTAATAAAGAAGAAACATTTAAAGATCATGTTGGTAATGGAGAAAAATTAGGAATAAAAATTACCTATGTTGTTTTAGAAGAAGCATTAGGAATGGGTGCAGCGCTTCTTAAAGCAGAACCATACTTGCATGATTCGTTTTTCTTAATGAGTGCATATCATTTGGAATTTAATGAATTTGCAAAAGATATGCTCTCAATGCAAAAAAACGGAAATGTTGTTTTACTTGGTAAAAAAGATGCTCACTTTAATATCTATGGATTTATGCAGCTTGATGGAAATAAAGTAACAAATATTGTAGAAAAGCCTCAAACAGAAATTCCTCAAGCATTGAGAATTATTGGTATTTATTTATTAAATAAACAATTTGTAGAATTTTTAAAAACCGTTCCATTAGAACATTATAATTTTGAAACAGCGCTAGATAATTTTGCAAAACAACAAGACATTTTTGCTCTTGAGACGACTACCACGACAATAACTCTTAAATATGCGTGGGATTTATTAGCCATTAAAAACTACCTTCTTGCCCAGATAACCTCTTATACTTCAGAAAAAGCCCAATTAGCCCAAAGCGCAAAAATAACAGGAAACGTTTATATAGAAGACGGAGCAAAAATTATGGAGGATGTCACTATTAAAGGGCCAGTGTATATTGGTAAAAATGCATTTGTTGGGAATAATTCAGTGCTACGAAATGGAGTTATTATAGAAGAAGATGCTGTCGCAGGATCATATTTAGAATTAAAAAATGTTTTTATGATGCAAAATTCTACAACGCATACTGGAGTAATTGAAGATTCTGTAGTTGGAAAAAATTGTAAGATAGCTGCGGGAATTATTACGGCAAATGTTAGACTTGATAGAAAAGAAATTCCAGCAACGGTAAAGGGGGAAAAAATAAGTAGTGGATTAACAGCATTTGGGATGATTTTAGGAGATAATTCTCAACTTGGTATTAGGGTTTCTACCATGCCAGGTGTAATTATTGGCAATAATGTATTGGTTGGACCCAATACAACTGTTATGAAAAATGTCGAAGATAATACAAAATATTTTACAAAATTCCAAGCAGTCATAGAGGAAAAAGCTTGATGAGAAAAGTTATATTATTTGATATAGATTACACATTGTTTAATGCTCAAAACTACAGAAATGCTTTTTTAACTGCCCTTCAAAAAGAAATTGGTATTTCCGATTCAAAGAGTTTTTTACAAAATGCAGACGATGCATATATTGAATCTCGAGAAACGGTAGGAATTTTTGATCCAAAAGCTTTTTTATCTGTTTTAGAAAAAAAACTTGGCCAAAAATTAGATATTTCCAAATTAGAAAAGATTATATTAAACGAAGAGGTTTTTAATTCTTCTCTTTATGAAGATACTGTAGAAGTTGTTTCAGAATTAGCAAAAGAAAAAGATATATTTCTTGGCATTTTTTCTGCGGGTCTCTTACCCATCCAACGTCCAAAGATTAAACTCTTAGAACCTTTTTTGCATGCAGAGCATGTTCATATTTTTGAATTTAAAAAAGGAAAAGCTTTGCCAGAACTTTTAAAAAAATATAAAGATAGTAAGTTATTTATGGTAGATGATATTGCAGAAATTCTTTACAAAGCAAAGCAAATAAACGATAATATTACAACGATATTAATAAGGAGAAAAGATCATCCGCAAGCCTATAGACAGGAACTTTCTGGGTTTAGTCCGGATAAGACAATTACCAACTTGCGGGAAATTATAAATATAGTTGAGGGGAAATAATTTATGTGTGGAATTTTTGGATATGTAGGACATAAAGAAACAGCAGCAGACCTTATATTCGAAGGCTTAAAAGGGCTTGAATATAGGGGCTATGATTCATGGGGAATAGCGGTAAAAGTAGATGAAAAAATTGCTATAGAAAAACACACCGGTAAAATAGGTTCCACAAAAATAAAGCTTCCAAAAAGTTCTATTGGCATAGGTCACACCAGATGGGCAACGCATGGAGGAGTAACCGTTGCCAATGCACATCCTCATTTGGACTGCAGTGGGAAAATTGCAGTTTTGCATAATGGAATTATAGAAAACTATCAGGAATTTAAAGAAGAACTTATAAAAAAGGGTCATGTTTTTGCTTCAGAAACAGATACAGAAATTTTGCCTCATATGATAGAAGAATATATGAAAACAGAAGATTTTACATCGGCTGTTAAAGATACATTTAATAAATTAAAAGGATTAAATGCAATTGTTGTTGTTAATACAGAATCAAGTGAAATTATTGCCGCAAAAAATGGTTCTCCATTAGTTGTTGGAATTGGAGAAAATGAATATTATGTTGCTTCAGATGCCGTTGGTATTTTGCCACATACAAGAAATATTATTTTCCTTAAAGATAATGAACTGGTTTCTTTGGGAACATCATTAACATTATATTCTCTTCCAACTGGTGAAAAAATAGAACCAAATGTAGAAAAAATTACATGGAAAATTGAACAAGGAGAAAAAGGTAAATATAAGCACTTTATGCTTAAAGAAATATATGAGCAACCGCAAATTATTCGAAATATTGCAGAAAATTATAGTGACCAGATTGCAGATTTAAGAGAAGTTATAGAAAAAGCAGTTGGTACTTTCTTTATTGGAGCAGGAACCGCATATCATGCATGTATTGCCGGATCATATTTGTTTTCAAAAATTGCAAAAAAACATGTAAATATGGCACCTGCTTCTGAATTTAATTATTTAGAAGATTTTTTAACAGATCAAAGTTTAGTTATTGCTCTTTCTCAAAGTGGTGAAACAATAGATATTATT